>NZ_JBHVBO010000281.1:0-3672 GCF_042668085.1 Isoptericola sp. NPDC057391
GGGTCGCACGGCCCCGACGCGCCGGACCGGCGGTGTCCGATCCCTGATTGCAACGATGCAGAGAGGAACGACCCATGCGAACGACCAGAACCACCGCGGGTGCCGTCGCCGCGCTGACGGCGGGAGTGCTCGCCGTCGGCGGCGTGTCGGCAGCGGCGACCCCGGCGCACGGCGGGGGCCACGGCCGGCCGGACGGCGTCCAGCTGGAGCAGCTCGACCGGGGGCTCGTCGCGGCCTCGACCAGCGAGGGCGTCTTCCTGTCCTGGCGCCTGCTGGGTGACGAGGTCACCGGGCACACCGACACCGGGATGGCCGGGCCGGGCTTCGTCGTGTACCGCGACGGGAAGCGGATCGCGACCGTCACCGACTCCACGAACTACGTCGACGCGTCGGGCGGCGCGACCTCGCGGTACGCCGTCGCGCCCGTGACGCAGGACAGGCACGGCCGGGACCGGGTGGGGCAGCGCAGCGACCCGGTGACGGCGTGGTCCGACGACCATCTCGACATCCCGCTGAACAAGCCCGCCGACGGCGTCACCCCCGCGGGCGAGGCCTACACCTACTCGGCCGCCGACGCCTCGGTGGCCGACCTGGACGGCGACGGCGAGCTCGAGATCGTGCTCAAGTGGGACCCGTCGAACGCCAAGGACGTCTCCCAGAAGGGGTACACCGGCAACCAGTACCTCGACGCGTACGAGCTGGACGGGACGCAGCTGTGGCGCATCGACCTCGGCGTGAACATCCGCGCCGGCGCGCACTACACGCAGTTCCCGGTGTACGACTTCGACGGCGACGGCCGTGCGGAGCTCATGGTCAAGACCGCGCCCGGCACCAAGGTCACGACGTTCCGCCACGGCAGGCCCGCCGCCGAGCGCTTCGTCCAGATCCCGAAGGACGACCGGAGGGCCGGCGTCACGCACGCGGACGACTACCGGTACAGCGCTGCGGACTACGCCGACCACCTGGAGGAGATGTTCCGGGGCTGGGCCGACCAGCCCGAGGTGGTCTCGGGGCAGTGGCCGGCCACCCTCGAGGAGGCTTTCGGCATCGAGCCGCGCTACGACTACCCGCTCTCCGCGGCGGACGCGCGCGAGCTCGTGGACTACTTCATCGACGTGTACGCGCCGTCGCGCTCGGCGCGCAACGACCTGCGCACCTTCGAGGGCTTCGTCATCTCCGGGCCGGAGTACCTGAGCGTCTTCGACGGTCGCTCCGGCAAGCCGCTGGAGACGGTGGACTACGAGCCCGGCCGCACCGACGACGGCCTGCGCTGGGGCGACTACGCGATGTCGCGCATCGAGCCCGGCAACCGCGTCGACCGCTTCCTCGCCGGGGTGGCCTACCTCGACGGTGAGCACCCGTCGGCGGTCTTCGCCCGCGGCTACTACACCCGCTCGACGATGGTCGCCTACGACTGGGACGGGCGGCACCTCTCGAAGCGCTGGACGGTGGACTCCGGCTGGACGCCCATGAGCAACCCGTTCAACGACTCGCCGCACGGTGTGCCCGGCACGGACCCCGAGCTCGGCTCGATCACCACGCAGGGCTTCCACTCCCTTTCCGCGGCGGACGTCGACGGCGACGGCAAGCAGGAGGTCGTCTACGGGTCCGCGACGATCGACGACGACGGCTCGCTGCTGTACTCGTCGTTCGACACGCTGCCCGACGGCAGCGGAAACCCTGGCGCGGAGGCGGGCCTCGGGCACGGCGACGCGATGCACGTCACCGACCTCGACCCTGCCCGACCCGGCCTGGAGATCTGGACCTGCCACGAGGGTGGCGCCTGGGCGCCGTACGGCTCGGCGATGCGCGACGCCGCCACGGGCGAGGTGCTGTTCGGCGCCTACTCGGGGCGCGACACGGGCCGTTGCCTGGCCGGCGACGTCGACCCGGCGACCCCGGGCGTGGAGGTCTGGGCGTCCATGCCGGACGGCACCGCGGCGTCGGGCCTGCTCAGCGCCACCGGCGAGCGGGTGCGCGCCACGACGCCGGGCACGAACCAGTCCGTGCGCTGGGCCGCCGACGGCACCACGCAGATCATCACGGGCGCGGTCGACGCGACCCCGCAGATCGTCGAGGGCGACGGCACGGTGGTGAAGACCCTCGACGGCACGCTCACCAACAACCACACCAAGGGCAACCCGTCGCTGGTCGCCGACGTGCTGGGCGACTGGCGCGAGGAGGTGCTGGTGCGCACGGCGGACTCGTCGGCCCTGCGGCTCTACACCTCCACCGAGGTGAGCGACATCGCGATGTACACGCTCCTGCACGACCCGCAGTACCGGGCCGAGGTGGCCCGGCAGCAGACCGCCTACAACCAGCCGTCGTACCCGGGGTTCTACCTCGCGTCCGACACCGACTGGTCGCAGGTGCCCGTCCCGTCGCCGAGGTAGTCCGGATCCTGCCGAGGTAGTTCATGACACCGAGTCATGGACTACCTCGGCCAGGCCCGAACTACCTCGGCACGGACGGAACTACCTCGGCAGGAAGAAGCAGCCATGAACGTCACCATCCTGGGCGCCGGCGCGATCGCCGGCGCGCACGTCGACGCCGTCCGCGAGCTCGCCGCGCACGGCGGCCCGGACGGCGTCGAGGTCACGCACGTCGTCGACGTCGACGCGGACCGCGCGGCCGCCCTCGCCGCCGAGCACGGCGTGCCGCACCACGGCACCGACCTGCAGGCGCTGCTCGAGGCGGGCCAGGTCGACGTCGTGCACATCTGCACGCCGCCGTCGGTGCACCTGGACGCCGCGGTGGCGGCGCTGCGGTCCGGCGCGCACGTCGTCGTGGAGAAGCCGGCGGTGCTGTCCCTGGCCGAGGTCGACGCGCTGGCGGCAGCGGAGCGGGAGGCGATCGACGCCGGCCTGCCGGGGCGGTTCACGCAGATCGTGCAGCACCGGTTCGGCGCGGGGATCCGTCGGCTGCGCCGGCTGCTCGACGACGGCACGCTCGGCGCCGCGTACGTGGCGCAGTGCGACACCCTCTGGTTCCGCGCTCCGGAGTACTTCGCCGTGCCGTGGCGGGGCCGCTTCGACACCGAGGGCGGCGGCACCACCATGGGCCACGGCATCCACCAGTTCGACCTGCTGCTGGCCGTGCTCGGCCCGTGGACCGAGGTGCGGGCGATGGCCGGCAGGCTCGCCCGGCACACCGACACCGAGGACGTGTCGACGGCCCTGGTGCGGTTCGCGGGCGGCACGATGGCGACGATCACGAACTCCGCGATCTCGCCGCGCCAGACGTCGCGCCTGCGGTTCGACACCGAGGCCGCGACCGTCGAGCTGGAGCACCTGTACGGCTACGACGACACGAGCTGGACCGTCACCCCCGTGGCGGGGCGCGAGGACGTCGCCGAGGCGTGGGCGGCCGACGTCGCGTCGTCGGCGTCGGCGTCCGTCGACGGCGGCGCGAGCGGCCACCTGGCGCAGCTCGTGCCCACGTACCGGGCGCTGGCGGCGGGCGGCACGCCGCCCGTCACGGTCGCGGACACCCGCGCGACCCTCGAGCTGGCGGCCGCGATCTACAAGTCCGCGTTCACGGACGCCACCGTCCGCGCCGGCGAGATCGTCGAGGGCGACCCGTTCCATGCCTCGATGGCCGGCACCGGGACCCCCTGGCCCCCGGTCAAGGACGCCGCCGCCTGACCCCGGGCGTTGTGGGTGCGATCGTGGC
>NZ_JBHVBO010000282.1:0-3600 GCF_042668085.1 Isoptericola sp. NPDC057391
GGACGGCACCGCCGTCCCGGGCGGTCGTGCGTCGGCGCCCCGTCCTGCCGGACGGGCTGTGGGTCTCGTCACGACGGCGCCGTCGGATTAGGTCTCCGATAACGAATCGGTTACGGTCGGGTGTCCCGCGTGCGAGTCATGCCCTTCGGGTGTATGCGACGCGGGCCCCTGAACCGCCGGATCGGTGGGTCGGAACTCGGCGCCCTCCGGGCGCGGGGGCCGGGAGCGAGGCGCGAGCGCGCCGCCCCGGTGCGTGACGGGCCGCCTGGGTCCGCCCTCGACCATCGTGCCCGGACAGCACGACGACTGGACTCTCGTGACCCGTTCTCCCCAGACCTCTGCCCTGCCCGCCGTGCCGGACGCCGACACCCTCGCGCCCGCCACGACCCGGTCCCGCCGCCGCTGGCCGTTCCTGGCCGCCGCGACCGTCGCCGCGGTCGCCGTCGCCGGCGGCGCCGTCGCCTACGCGGACGCCCGCAAGACCGTCACGCTCGACGTGGACGGCGACGTGAAGACCGTGACCTCCTACTCCGGCTCCGTCGACGACCTGCTCACCTCCCAGGGCGTCGTCGTCGGTGACCGTGACCTCGTGACCCCGGCGGCCGACGCCGCGCTCGAGGACGGCTCCGACGTCGTCGTGCGCTCCGGCAAGGAGCTCAGCCTGCAGGTGGACGGCAAGGACACCGACGCCTGGGTCACCGCCCTCGACGCCGACGAGGCGCTCGACACCCTCACCGCCCGCGGCGGCGACGTGCGCATCGTCGCCTCCCGCGACGGGGAGCGTGCCTCGCTGCCCGTGGACGTCGACACGGACGGGCCCGTGGCCGTGGTGCACGACGGCACCACCGACGTGGTCGAGGACGCGGACGACGTCGAGGCCGTGCTGGCCCAGGCGGACGTGGAGCTCGGCAAGAGCGACCGGGTGCACGTCACCGACGCCGCCAACGGCGAGGTGAAGAAGCACGTCGCCGCCGCCGTCGCGGACCAGAAGAAGCAGGCCGAGAAGCAGGCCGCGACCGACGGCGCGCAGACCGAGCAGGTCGCTGCCGAGGCCCCCGCCGCCGAGACCGCCGCGCCGCAGGTGGCCGTCGTCGTGCAGCGCGTCGAGACCAAGAACGTCACGACCACCAAGGCCGTCGACCACAGGACGACGACCAAGAAGTCCGGCGACCGGTACTCCGACCTCGACCCGAAGGTCGTGAAGAAGGGCAAGGACGGGCAGCGCACGATCGTCCACCAGGTCACGACGATCGACGGCAAGGTCGTGAAGAAGACCAAGGTGTCGGACGAGGTCACCGCGAAGCCCGTGACCCGCGTGCTGGTGAAGGGCACCAAGGAGCGCCCGGAGCCCGAGCCGAAGACGCCGACCTACTCCGGCTCCACCCGCTCGATCGGCCAGCAGATGGCCGCGGCGCGCGGCTGGTCCGGCGAGCAGTGGAGCTGCCTTGAGTCGCTCTGGACCAAGGAGTCGGGCTGGGACGCCTCGGCGACCAACCCGTCGTCCGGCGCCTACGGCATCCCGCAGTCGCTGCCCGGCTCGAAGATGGCGTCCGCCGGGTCCGACTGGCAGACCAACCCCGCCACGCAGATCGAGTGGGGCCTCGGCTACATCGCGGACGTGTACGGCACGCCGTGCGGCGCGTGGGGCCACTCGCAGTCGGTGGGCTGGTACTGAGTCGACCTGGGCCGACCTGCCCCGAGTCGTCGGCCGCGGGCCGACGAATAGACTCGCCCCCATGACGAACAGCCCTGGCGCCCTGCTCGGCCCTGCGGAGATCCGCGAGCTGGCAGGGCGCCTCGGCGTCCGCCCCACCAAGACGCTCGGGCAGAACTTCGTGCACGACGGCGGCACGGTGCGCAAGATCGTCCGTGCCGCCGGGCTGCGGCCGGGGGAGCGGGTCGTCGAGATCGGCCCCGGGCTGGGGTCGCTGACCCTCGGCCTCCTGGAGGCCGGCGCGTCCGTCGTGGCGGTCGAGATCGACCCGGTGCTGGCGGGCCAGATCGCCGAGACCGTGCGCAGGCACGCGCCCGAGGCCGACTTCGAGGTGGTCCCCGCCGACGCGCTCGAGGTCACCGAGCTGCCCGGGGAGCCGCCGACGGCGCTCGTCGCGAACCTGCCGTACAACGTGGCCGTGCCCGTTCTCCTCACGTTTCTGCAGCGCTTCCCCAGCCTGGAGCGCGTGCTCGTCATGGTGCAGGCCGAGGTGGCCGACCGGCTGGCCGCCGGGCCCGGGTCGCGCACCTACGGCGTCCCGTCGGTCAAGGCCGCCTGGTACGCCGAGGCGCGCCGGTCGCTGAACGTCAGCCGGCACGTGTTCTGGCCGGAGCCCAACGTGGACTCGGCGCTCGTCTGGCTCGAGCGGCGCGACCCGCCCGCCACGACCGCGACGCGCGAGCAGGTGTTCGCCGTCGTCGACGCCGCCTTCGCCCAGCGGCGCAAGACGCTGCGGGCCGCCCTGTCCGGCACGTTCGGCTCGGGTGCCGCCGCGGAGGAGGCGCTGCGGGCCGCCGGCGTCGACCCCGGCCTGCGGGGCGAGCGGCTCGAGGTCGCGGACTTCGCGCGGATCGCCGAGCAGCTTCCCGTCGCGGCGGGCACGGTGGACGCGTGACGCATCTCGCCGCCGCCCCGTCGCCGTCGGTCCGTGTGCGCGCGCCCGGCAAGGTCAACCTGTCGCTGCGCGTCGGCGCGCGCCAGGCCGACGGCTACCACCCGCTGTCGACGATCTTCCAGGCCGTGGCCCTCTACGAGGAGGTGACCGCCACGCAGGTGCCCGAGGGCGCCGGATTGACGATCACCGTCGACGGCCCCCAGGCCGACCTCGTGCCCGTCGACGGGACGAACCTCGCCTGGCGTGCGGCCGAGGCGCTCGCGACCCAGGTCGGCGTGGCGCCGGACGTCGCGCTGCACCTGGCCAAGGGCGTGCCCGTCGCCGGGGGGATGGCGGGCGGTTCCGCGGACGCCGCGGCCACGCTCGTCGCCTGCGACGCGCTGTGGCAGACCGGTCTGAGCCGCGACGACCTGTCGGCGCTCGCCGCGGACCTCGGCTCGGACGTCCCCTTCGCCCTGCTGGGGCACACCGCCGTCGGGACCGGGCGCGGCCACCTGCTGACCCCCGCCATGGCCCGCGGCGAGTTCCACTGGGTGTTCGCCGCCCAGGCCGAGGGCCTGTCGACGCCCGCCGTCTACGGCCGCTTCGACGAGCTGGCCGGCCCGGACGCCGACGACGACCCCGGCCTCGCGGAGGACACCGCGCTCATGCAGGCGCTGCGGGCCGGCGACGCGCACGGGCTGGGGCAGGCCCTGCACAATGACCTCCAGCCCGCGGCGCTCTCCCTGCGGCCGGAGCTGGAGCGCACGCTCGGCGTCGCGACCGACGCGGGCGCGCTGGGCGCCGTCGTCTCCGGGTCCGGGCCCACCGTCGCGGCGCTCGCCCGGTCGCGCCAGCACGCGCTCGCCATCGCCGCCTCCTGGACCGCCGAGGGCGCCGCCGACTCCGTGTGGTGCACCTCCGGCCCCGCGCACGGCGCCCGCCTCCTGCCCTGATGCCGAGATAGAGAACCCAGACCCGCGAGATAGAGAAGCCCGGGCGGGTTCGCAAC
>NZ_JBHVBO010000283.1:0-3532 GCF_042668085.1 Isoptericola sp. NPDC057391
GGGGTGAGGTGGGGGTGGAGGAGGAGGTCGTCGTCGTAGTCGCCGGTGTTTTGGAGGTAGTGGTCCAGTCCACTACCTCGGCGAGCGTGGAACTACCTCGCCGGCTCTCGAACTACCTCGCGCAGGGGTGCGGGTCAGGCGGCCTGCTGCTGCTTGACGCTCGCGGGGACCTCGCCGGGCTCGGCGCCCGCGACGATCGGGACGCGCACGGCGTTGCCCCACTCGGTCCAGGAGCCGTCGTAGTTGCGCACGTCGTCGATGCCGAGCAGGTAGCGCAGCGCGAACCAGGTGTGGCTGGAGCGCTCGCCGATGCGGCAGTACGTGATCACGGAGTCGCCCGTGGTGAGGCCGAGGCCGCCCTCCTGGTAGATCGCCTCGAGCTCGGCGCGCGTCTTGTAGGTGCCGTCCTCGGAGACCGCGGTGGCCCACGGGACGTTGCGGGCCGACGGGATGTGCCCGCCGCGCAGCACGCCCTCCTCCGGGTAGTCCGGGATGTGCAGGCGCTCGCCGGAGAACTCCTGCGGGGAGCGGATGTCCACCAGCGGGCCGTTGCCGAGGTGGGCCAGGACGTCCTCCTTGAAGGCGCGGAACGTCGAGTCGTCGCGCTCGACGACGGGGTAGTCGCCGCGGGCGGGGGAGGGCACGTCGGTGGTGAGCTCGCGACCCTCGGCCACCCACAGGTTGCGGCCGCCGTCGAGCAGGCGGACGTCCTCGTGGCCGAACAGGGTGAAGACCCAGGCCGTGTACGCGGCCCACCAGTTGTTCTTGTCGCCGTACAGCACGATCGTCGTGTCGCGGGAGATGCCGCGGCTCGCGAGCAGGTCGGCGAAGCCGGCGCCGTCGAGGTAGTCGCGCTCCACCGGCTGCAGCAGGTCGGTGTGCCAGTCGATCTTCACGGCGCCGGGGATGTGGCCGGTCTCGTAGAGGAGGACGTCCTCGTCGGACTCCACGACCACCAGGCCCGGGGTGTCGAGGTTCTCGGCGAGCCACGACGTCGTCACGAGGCGCTCGGGGTGCGCGTACTCGGCGAGGCGCGGCGTCGGGTCGGTGGGTGCGGGCATGGTTCCTCCATCTGTGCGGGTTCCCGGACACTCTAGGAACTGCACCACCTGCAGCGACAGCCCGCGTCCACCATGTGGGACCACGATGCGAGACGACGTATGCCAGGTTCGAACGCCCGCGATGCGGAAATGTGATTCCAAAATGCTTGTGGTGTCCGTCACCGAGTGTTAGCGTCACGGATGCCAACGGCGGGCCCGGGCCGGGCTGAGGTCGACGTCGACGTCAGCCCGGTGGTCGACGAGATCGATCCGACACCGGCAGCTATCTACCAGGCGGCATGAAGGACAACTCGCCTGCAGCGACCCGCCGAGCGCCCGGTCTCCACCGGGACCTCGAGGGGCCGACGGACCCGAGCACCCGGGGGCCGCTGCCCGAACCGTGGAGACTCACCATGGACCGCAATGCCGTGATCAACACCCAGGCACCCAGCGCGGCCGTTCCCGTGGACATAGCACACCTCGAGAAGGCCGTCGCACTGGCCGTCGACAGCGTGGCGAACGCGGGCGGCCCCTTCGGAGCCGTCGTCGTCACCCGTGACGGCCGCGTCATCGAGGGCAACAACCGCGTGACCCAGGACAACGACCCCACCGCGCACGCGGAGGTCACCGCCATCCGGCGCGCCTGCGCCGAGCTCGGCACGTTCGACCTCTCCGGGGCCGTCCTCTACTCGAGCTGCGAGCCGTGCCCCATGTGCCTCGCCTCCGCCCTGTGGGCGCGCGTCGACGCCGTCTACTTCGCCGCCGACCGCCACGACGCGGCCGCCGCCGGGTTCGACGACGCCGTGTTCTACGACTTCTTCGCCTCCCGGCTCCAGGAACTGCCCGAGACCCGGGCCGCCGGCGGGGTCATGACCGTGCGCCACGAGCGCACCGGCAGCGCCGTCGCGCCGTTCGACGCGTGGCGTGTCCTCGAGACCCGCATCGACTACTGACGCGCGGGCCGGAAAGGACACAACGACGTGACCATCCTGGGAACCCGGCGGGACACCGCCGAGAACGACAAGACGCCCTCCACCGCCGGCCGCGGCCTGCTGGAGCGGCTGTTCAAGATCACCGAACGAGGCTCCACCACGGGACGCGAGATCCGTGGCGGCCTGGTGACCTTCTTCGCGATGGCGTACATCGTCATCCTCAACCCCCTGATCCTCGGCGGCACCAGCGCCGAGAACGCCCCCACCGACGTCGCGGGCGGCTGGCTCGCGACGGCGCAGGTGGGCGCGGTCACCGGCCTCGCCGCGGGCGTGCTGACCATCCTGTTCGGCCTCGTCGCGAACCTCCCGTTCGCGCTCGCGGCCGGGCTGGGGATCAACTCGTTCCTCGCCGTGGCGGTGGTCGGCGACGTCACGTGGCCCGAGGCGATGGGCCTCGTGCTCATCAACGGCCTGCTCATCGTGCTGCTCGCCGTCACCGGCGCGCGGTCGGCCATCTTCAACGCCGTCCCGCGCCAGCTCAAGGCGGCCATCACGGTCGGCATCGGCCTGTTCATCGCCTTCATCGGGTTCGTCGACGCCGGCTTCGTCACCCCCACCGAGGGCGGCCCGCCGGTGCAGCTCGGCGACGGGGGGTCGATCGCCACCGTCCCGACGATGGTCTTCGTGTTCGGCCTGCTGCTCATGGGGATCCTCGTGTCCCGCGGGGTCAAGGGTGGCCTGCTCATCGGCCTGATCGGCACCACCGTCGTGGCGATCGTCGTGGAGGCCGTGCTCCAGCTGGGGCCGGCGAGCGACGACAACCCCGGCGGCTGGCACCTGTCGGTGCCCGCCCTGCCGGACTCGCTGGTCTCCGTGCCCGACCTGTCCCTGCTGGGCCAGTTCAGCTTCGGCGCCTTCGACCGCATCGGGGCGCTCGCGGCCACGATGCTCGTGTTCACGCTGTTCTTCACGAACTTCTTCGACGCGATGGGCACGATGACGGGGCTCGCGAAGCAGGGCGGCCTCGCCGACAGGGACGGGAACTTCCCCCGGATCAAGTCGGCGCTGGTCGTCGAGGGCGTGGGCGCGGTCGTGGGCGGCGCGACGTCGTCGTCGTCGAACACCGTGTTCGTCGACTCGGCGGCGGGCGTCGGCGAGGGGGCGCGCACCGGCCTGGCGTCGGTCGTGACGGGCGGCCTGTTCCTGGTCGCCATGTTCCTCACGCCGCTCACCGCCGTCGTGCCGATCGAGGCCGCCAGCGGCGCCCTCGTGGTGGTCGGCGCGATGATGATGCGGGAGATCAAGGAGATCGACCTGGGCGACTTCTCCGTCGCCCTGCCGGTGTTCCTCACGGTCGTGACGATGCCGTTGACGTACTCCATCGCCAACGGGATCGGGATCGGCTTCATCACGTGGGTGCTGCTGCGCTTCGCCTGCGGCCGGGCGCGCGAGGTGCACCCGCTGCTGTGGGTGGTCGCCGCGGGCTTCCTCGTGTACTTCGTGCGCGGCCCGCTCTCGGCGGCGCTCGGCGCCTGACGGCAACGTCGGTCGGGCCTGCCG
>NZ_JBHVBO010000284.1:0-2392 GCF_042668085.1 Isoptericola sp. NPDC057391
GCACGCTGGGCGCGGCCCCGCCGCTGTGTCGCGTCGCCGTGTCGTGTCGCTGTGTCGTGTCGCTGTGTCGTGTCGCTGTGTCGTGTCGTTGCCCCCCGACGACCGGGCAGCAGCACCCCGTACGCTGCCTCGCATGGTCCCCACCTCGACGACCCCGTCGTCCACCCTGCGCCCGCCCCGTGCCGAGCTTCACCTGCACCTGGAGGGGACCCTCGAGCCCGACCTGGCGTTCGCCCTGGCGGAGCGGAACCGGGTGGACCTGCCGTTCGCGGACCCGGCGGCGCTGCGCGCCGCATACGCCTTCACGGACCTGCAGTCCTTCCTGGACCTGTACCACGCGACGTCGCAGGTGCTCCGCACGGCCGAGGACTTCGCGGACCTGACTCTCGCGTACCTGCGGCGGGCCGCGGCGGGCGGGGTGCGGCACGCGGAGCTCATGGTGGACCTGCAGACCCACGTGGCGCGGGGCGTGCCCCTCGCGGAGGTGGTGGCGGGCGTGACGCAGGGGCTCGCGGACGGCGAGGCGGAGCTCGGCGTCTCCGGCCTGCTCGTCGCGGCCTTCCTGCGGCACAGGCCCGGGTCTGAGGCGGAGGCGCTGCTCGACGACCTCCTGGCCCTCGGCGCGCCCGTCGCCGCCGTGGGGCTCGCGTCCACCGAGGTGGGCTTCTCGGCGGCCCCGTTCGCGCCCGCGTTCGCCAAGGCCGCCGCCCACGGGCTGCGGCGCACGGCGCACGCCGCCGAGGAGGGCCCGGCCTGGCACGTCACCGAGGTCCTGGACCTGCTCGGTGCGGAGCGGGTGGACCACGGCATCCGCGCGCTCGAGGACCCGGACGTCGTGGCGCGGCTGGTGCGCGACCAGGTCCCGCTCACCGTGTGCCCCGTCTCCAACGTGCGGCTGCGGGCGGTGCCGTCCCTCGCGGAGCACCCGCTGCCGGCGATGCTCGAGGCGGGCCTGAACGTCTCGGTGAACTCCGACGACCCGTCGTACTTCGGCGGCTACGTCGACGAGGTCGACGACGCCGTGACCGCGCAGTTCCACCTGACCCGCGACCAGCGGGCCGACCTCGCGGCGGCGTCGTTCCGCGGGTCCTTCCTGCCGCCCGAGGTGGCCGCGCGTCACGTCGCCGACGTCGAGGAGTGGCGCCGAGCGGGCTGAGCGGCGCGCCCGGGCGCATCCCTCAGCGCGCGAGCAGGGCGATGCCGACGGCGCCCGCGGCGGCGTCGTAGCGCGCCGCCCGGGCGGCCTCGTCGCCGGGCAGCAGCCCCGCGAGCTCGAGGGACACCAGGCCGTGCACGAGGCCCCAGAGCCCGACGGCCACGGACTCGGCCTCGCGCGGGGGAGCGCCCAGCACGCGGGCGGTGGCGTCCCGCAGCACGCGGAAGGTCGGCTGGTCGACGGGGGCGGGGGCGTCCGCCCCGGGCCGCACGGCGCGCTCGAACATCGTGCGGTAGAAGTGCGGGTCGTCCAGCGCGCTGCGACGGTACGCCATGCCGAGGGCGCGCAGGTCGGCGGCCGCGTCGTCGGTGCGCGGGACGGCGGCCAGGTGGTCCCCGAAGCGGCGGAACCCCTCGGCGCTGACGGCGGCGAGCAGCTCCTCGCGCGAGCCGAAGAGGGCGTACACCGCCGACGCGCTCGTCCCCGCGGCGGCCGCGACGGCCCGGACCGTCACGGCGTGCTCGCCCCCCGTGGACAGGGCCTCGGAGGTGACCTCCAGCAGGCGGGTGCGCAGGGCGTCGTCGTGCAGGCGGGGGCGGGCCATGCGGTGAGCGTAGACCCCTTGACGCACCAATGCGAACGGTGTTCTATAACAGTGTTTGTAAACGTCGTCGCCACCCGCACCCCCGGAGGTCCCCGTGCTCGAGCTCACCGACGCCGCCCGCATCACCGCGGGGGTCGTCCTCCTGACCGTCGTCGGTATCGAGTCCGGCGGCTGGTTCCTCGTCAAGGTGGTCACCGGGAAGGCGCCCGCGACGCCGTTCCAGACGTCCTTCTTCCGGGCGGGACACGCGCACGCCGGCGTGCTCGTCATCCTCGGCCTGCTGTGCGTCCTGCTCACCGAGGCGACGGACCTCGCGGGCGGCTGGCGCTGGCTCGCCGCGACCGGGGTGCTGGTGGCCGCGATCCTGCTTCCCGCCGGGTTCTTCCTCTCCGCCGTGGGCGCGGGGCGCACGTCGCCGAACCGGGCGGTCCTGCTCCTGCCCGTGGGCGGGGTCGTCCTCGCGCTCGGCATCGTGACGCTGGCCGTGGGGCTCCTCACAGCGGGCTGAGCCCCGGCCCGGGGGGGGGGGGGGGGGGGGGCCCCCCCCCCCCGCGCCCCGGGGGGGGCCCGCCCCGGGGGGGGGGCCCCGGGGGGGGCCCAGTGGCCACCCCGCCCCCCCCCCCCCGGGCGCC
>NZ_JBHVBO010000284.1:2401-3532 GCF_042668085.1 Isoptericola sp. NPDC057391
GGGGGGGGGGGGGGGGGGCCGGGGGGGGGGGGGGGGGGCGGCGGGGGGGGCCCCCCGGGGGGGGGGACGGGGGGGGTGGGGGCGGGGGGCGCGGGTACCGTGGGGGGCATCATGGCGACCCGGACACCCGCCCGCAGGATCACCGGGACTCCGCGGGGGACTTCACGAACGGGGCGGACCGCATCCGTGGCCGCCCCGACCCGGCGCGCGCCCGCCCGGTCCTCCTCGGGCCGCTCGTCGTCCGGCCGCTCGTCGGGCAAGGGTTCCGGCCGGGGCACCGGCACGCGCAAGGCGCCGGCGCGACGACCACCGGTACGGTCGGGGCCGTCGAGCCAGTCATGGCCCGTCCGGGCGGTGCGCGGCCTCTACCTGGGCGTCGCGCACGGGCTCGGCGGCCTGACCCGCAGCATCACCAAGGGAGCAAGAGACCTGGAACCCGAGCACCGCCGAGACGGCGTCGCCTTCTTCCTCATCGCCCTCGCGTTGGTCGTGGCCGCGCGCGAGTGGTGGGGGATCTCCGGCACGTTCGGCACCGTCGTGCACGCCGTCGTCGCCGGCACCGTGGGGCTGGCCGGCGTGGCCGTCCCCGTGCTGCTCCTGTGGCTGGGGTTCCGCGTGATGCGGCACCCCGAGCGGGGGCAGGCGAACTCCCGCGTCGCCATCGGCCTGATCTTCGTCGTCGTGTCGGTGTGCGCGCTCGTCGCGATCGCCGAGGGCACCCCTGCCCCGGCCGACGGCTTCGAGGCCCTGCAGGACGCGGGCGGCATCATCGGCTACCTGGCCGCGACCCCGGTCGTGACCGGGCTGACCGAGTGGGTCGCCGTCCCGCTGTTCCTGCTCCTGGGCTTCTTCGGCATCCTCGTGGTCACGGCCACCCCGGTGCACCGCATCCCCGAGCGGCTGCGGGGCCTGTACGACCGCCTCACCGGCAACCATCGCGAGGAGCCGGTCGAGGACGACGGGCTGGCGCTCGCCGAGGGTGTCTCCCGGCACGACGGCACCGACCCGGCGCCGCGCAAGAAGCGGACCCGCAAGACGAAGGCCCAGCGGGCCGCGGAGGCGGCCGCCGCCGACGGGCTCGACGAGTACGTCGGCGACGAGGCCTTCGAGAAGGCCGCCACGCTCGAGAAG
>NZ_JBHVBO010000285.1:0-3473 GCF_042668085.1 Isoptericola sp. NPDC057391
GGCCCTGTTTCGTCTCGAAACAGGGCCACGATCACACCCACAACGACGGAGGCGGGGTCAGCGGGGGAGGTTGCGCAGGTTCGAGCGGGCCATGGACATGACCTCGCCCATGCCGCCGCCGAAGACCTGCTTCGTCATCGCCGTCGCGAACCCGCGGATCTGGCCGGAGGTGATGGACGGCGGGATGGACAGCGCGTTGGGGTCGGTGACGACCTCGATGAGCGCCGGGCCCTTGCGGTCCAGGCCGTCGGCGAGCGCGCGGCGCAGGTCCTTGGGGCGCTCCACGCGCACGGACGGGATGCCGACGGCGAGGCCGATGTTCCGGTAGTCCACGGGCGGGGAGTCGGTGCCGTACGACGGCAGCCCCTCGACCAGCATCTCGAGCTTCACCATGCCGAGCGTCGCGTTGTTGAAGACGACGATCTTCACGGGCAGGTCGTAGGCACGCACGGTGATGAGCTCGCCCAGCAGCATGGACAGGCCGCCGTCGCCGGCGAGCGCCACCACCTGGCGGCCGGGCTGGGCGAACGCCGCGCCGATGGCGTGCGGCAGCGCGTTCGCCATCGACCCGTGGATGAAGGACCCGATGACCCGGCGCTTCCCGTTGGGCGTGAGGTAGCGGGCCGCCCACACGTTGTTCATGCCGGTGTCGACGGTGAACACGGCGTCGTCGGCCGCCGTCTCGTCGAGCTGCACGGCTGCGTACTCGGGGTGGATGGGCGTGTGCTTCTCCACGTTGCGGGTGTACGCGCCGACGACCTTGGTCATGAGCCCGGCGTGCTTGTCGACCATGGAGCGCAGGAACTTGCGGTCCTTCTTGCGCCTGACCAGCGGGTTGAGCAGCCTCAGGGTCTCGCCGACGTCGCCGTGCACCGGCAGGTCGAGCCGGGTCCGGCGGCCGAGGTGGGAGGCGTCGACGTCGATCTGCGCGGTGCGCACGTCGGCGGGCAGGAACGAGTCGTACGGGAAGTCCGTGCCGATCAGGACCAGCAGGTCCGCCGAGTGCATCGCCTCGTGGCAGGAGCCGTAGCCGAGCAGGCCGGACATGCCGACGTCGTGCGGGTTCTCGTACTGGATGATCTCCTTGCCGCGCAGCGAGTGGCCGACGGGCGCGGCGGCCAGGTCGGCGAGCTCCAGGACGGCGTCGCGGGCCTCGCGCGCCCCGGCGCCGACGAACAGCGTGACCTTCTTGGCCTGGTTGATCGCGTCGGCGAGGGCCTCGACGTCGGCGGTGTTCGGCACGACGCGCGCCGGGCAGGCGCCGGGCACGAGGATCGGGGCGTCGTCGTCGGGCACGCGCTCGTCGGCGACGTCGCCCGGCAGGGTGAGCACCGCGACGCCGGGGGCCGCGAGCGCGTGCTGGATGGCGGACCGCGTGACGCGCGGCAGCTGGGCCGCCGTCGAGATCATCTCGGAGAACACGGAGGCCTCGTTGAAGATCCGGTCCGGGTGGGTCTCCTGGAAGAACTGCGTGCCGATCTGCGCGCTCGGGATGTGCGACGCGATGGCGAGCACCGGCAGCTTGGAGCGGTTCGCGTCGTACAGGCCGTTGATGAGGTGCAGGTTGCCCGGGCCGCACGACCCGGCGCAGACGGCGAGCTCGCCGGTCACCTCGGCGTCCGCGGCGGCCGCGAACGCCGCCGCCTCCTCGTGGCGCACGTGCACCCAGTCGATGCCGTCGGTGCGGCGGACGGCGTCGACGACGGGGTTCAGGGAGTCCCCGACGATCCCGTAGATGCGCTTCACGCCGGCGGCGACGAGCTGGTCGACGAGGTGTTCGGCGACGGTGCGGGCCATGACGAGACCTCCTGGTGACGGCGGCTGGTCCGTCTCGATCCTGCCTCCGGCGTCGTCTTTCCGCAGGACGGCGGCACGTGAGGTGGCGCACCCCTTGACCTCAACTTTGGTTGAGGTCACAGCATCGAGGGATGACGACGACGACCTCACCGCCGACCCCGTCCGCCGCGACCCTCACCGGGTCGGGGCGGAGCGTGCCGCAGCACGTCCGCGACCTCGTCGCCCGCGTCACGGGAGACGAGAAGCACGACCCGAGCGCCCACTCCACGCTCGACGTCGTGTGGACCCTGTACGACCAGGTGCTCCGCGTCGACCCCGCCCGCCCCGACGCCCCCGACCGCGACCGGTTCCTGCTCTCCAAGGGCCACGGGCCGGCGTCGACCTACGCCGTGCTGGCCGCGAAGGGCTTCTTCCCCGCGCGGTGGCTGGACGACGTCGCGTCGTTCGACTCTCCGCTGGGCCACCACCCCGACCGCACGCTGGTGCCGGGCGTCGAGATCGGCAGCGGGTCTCTCGGGCACGGGCTGCCGCTCGCGGTCGGCCTCGCGCTGGGGCTGCGCGGCCGCTCACCCGCGCGGGTCGTCGTCCTCGTCGGCGACGCCGAGCTCGACGAGGGCAGCAACGCGGAGGCGATCCAGGTCGCGGGCCGGTTCGGCCTCGGCAACCTCACGTGCGTCGTCGTCGACAACCACAGCGACAACCTGGGCTGGCCCGGCGGCATCGCGCCCCGGTTCGCCCTCGAGGGCTGGGCGGCCACCGAGGTGCGCACCCACGACCAGCCCCGCCTGACCGCCGCGCTGCGGCACACCGAGCCCGACCGGCCGACGGTCGTGGTGGTCGACACGACGGGCAGCCCGACCGGCACCCCGACCGGCAGCTCGACCGGCAGCTCGACCGGCAGCTCGACCGGCAAGGAGGCGGCGTGACCACCCTCGCCCCGGCGCCGCAGGCGCTCGACCTGCGCACCCGCTTCTACGACGAGCTGGACCCGCTGCTCGACGCGCACCCGGACGTCGACGTCGTCCTGGCCGTCATCGGCTCCGGCTACATGTCCCGCGCGATCGACCGCCACCCCGGCCGCGTCATCGACGTCGGCATCCGCGAGCAGGCGCTGATCGGTGTGGCGGGCGGCCTGGCCCTGGCGGGCCGGCGGCCGATCGTGCACACGTTCGCGTCGTTCCTCGTGGAGCGGCCGTACGAGCAGGTGAAGCTCGACCTCGGGCACCAGGACGTCGGCGCCGTGCTGGTCAGCGCGGGCGCGTCCTACGACGTCTCCGCCGGCGGCCGCACCCACCAGTCGCCCGCGGACGTCGCGCTGATCTCCGCGCTGCCGGGCTGGACGGTGCACGTGCCCGGGCACGCCGACGAGGTCGCGGAGCTGCTGCACCGCGAGGCGGCCGGCACCGGGCGGGTCTACCTGCGCCTGTCCGGGCAGCGCAATGCCCGGCCCGGGCCGGTGGACGGGCGGCTGCACCTGGTGCGCGACGGCGGGGGCGAGCAGGGCGGGCCGCTCGTCGTCGCCGTCGGCCCGATGCTCGACACGGTGCTGGAGGCCGTCGCCGACCTGCCCGTCCGCGTGGCGTGGACCGCCACCCCGCACCCGCTCGACGTCGAGGGCCTGCGCGCGCTGGCCGGCCCGGCGCCGGTGCTCGCCGTCGTCGAGCCCTACCTGCAGG
>NZ_JBHVBO010000286.1:0-3360 GCF_042668085.1 Isoptericola sp. NPDC057391
ACGTCGTGCCTAGGCGAGGAGCTCGAGCTGGGCGAGCGTCAGGGGGCCGTCGCCGGCGACGCCGGTCACCACCAGGCGCAGAGCGGCGGACGCCGTCGGCCCCGCCACGGTGAACGGCCGAGTCTGCCGCGCCCACCGGAACGTCTCGCCCTGCCGCTCGTCGAGCACGGACCAGGCCAGGCCGTCGTCCGACCCCTCGAGGCGCCACGCGGCCGGCGCCGCACCGTCGCCCGAGGTGAGCGTGTACCGCACGACGACCGGCCGCCCGTCGTCCGCCGTCCACGTGACGACGGGCGTGCGGGTGGCGAACGTCGACACCGTCGCCGAGGTGTCATCGACCAGGGCTGCCCCGTCGACCGGCGCTCCGCCGTCGTCGACCACGACGGTGCCCCGCGCGGTGACGTCGACCAGCGGTGCCGGTGGCGCGTCGCCGGTGGTGAGCGACGGCGGCGCCGCGGCCGGCCCGGTGCCCCAGGACGACGGCTCCGGGCCCATGACGAGCTCGATCGTGGCGCCGCCGGCGAGGTCGCCGTGGGCCAGCCAGGCCGCGTCGCGCGCCTCGCCGTCGACGGTCAACGACTGCACGTAGACGTTCTCCACCGAGTTGCCCACCGCTCGGACGACCAGGTCCCCGTCCGGCCGACGGATCGTCACCTCGTCGAACAGCGGCGACCCGACCGCGTACCGCGGTGAGCCGACCTGCAGCGGGTAGAGGCCGAGCGCGGCGAAGAGCCACCACGCCGACATCTCGCCGTTGTCCTCGTCGCCCGGGTAGCCCTGGCCGATCTCGCTGCCGACGAACAGGCGGTGCAAGGCCTCCCGCAGGATCCGCTGCGCCTTCCAGGGTGTCCCGACCGCGGTGTAGAGCCACGGCACGTGGTGCGACGGCTGGTTGCTCACGCCCCACATGCCGAGGCGCACGTCGCGGGCCTCCGTCATCTCGTGGATGACCTGCCCGTACCCGCCGACGTGCGTGCCGTCCTCGGGGCGGGAGAAGAACTCGTCGAGCCGCGCCTCCAGGCCGGCGCGCCCGCCGTACAGGGCGGCGAGACCCTGCGGGTCGTGGGGCGCGTGGAACGCGAAGTTCCAGGCGTTGGTCTCGGTGAACGGGCCGCCCCAGTCGTCGGGGTCGAAGTCGCGCGCGGGGGGCGTGAACGCGCCGTCCGCGCGCCGCGACCGGAAGAACCGGACCTCCGGGTCGAACAGGCCGCCGTACTGCTTCGCCCGGTCCAGGAGGTAGGCCGACTCCTCCCGCAGGGTGTCGCGACGCTCGTCGGGCGTCGCCGGGTCGTCGGCCAGCGCCGCCGCCATCGTGCCGATGCCGAAGTCGTTGAGGCAGCCCTCGAGCCCCCAGGACACGGACTCGTGCGTGGTCGCGGGCGTGAACCCGAGGAACGTCGACGTCTCCAGGCCCTTGCGCCCGACGGCGTCGTGCGGCGGGGCCACCGTCGCGTTCCGCAGCGCGGCGTCGTACGCGTCGAGGGCGACGTCGATGGGCAGCGCGCCCTTGAGGTAGGCGTCGGCGAACGCGACGTCGGAGCTGGTGCCCGTCATGAGGTCGGCGTAGCCCGGCGAGGACCAGCGCGAGATCCAGCCGCCGTCGCGGTACTGCTGGACGAACCCGTCGGCGAGGTCGGCCGTGAGCCGGGGGTACAGCAGCGCGAGCGCCGGCCAGGCGGTGCGGTAGGTGTCCCAGAACCCGTGGTTGACCATCATCCGGCCCTCGACCACGGCGGCCCCCGACTCGGTCTCGGTGCTCGGGCCGACGGGCGGCGCGACCGGGCTCGCGTACCGGGGCACCGGGGACTCGAGGGTGCCCGCGTTCTCCGTGTGCGAGGTCGGATAGAGGTTCAGCCGGTAGAGGTTCGAGTACAGCGTGACGCGCTGGTCGTCCGTGGCCCCGGCGACCTCGACGACGCCCAGCCGCTCCTCCCACAGCGCTCGCGCGGCCCGTTGCACGTCCTCGAACGAGCGGCCGTCGAGCTCCTGCGCCAGGGCACGGCGCGCCTGGTCGACGGAGAGGTACGACGTCGCGAGCCGGAGCTCGACGGTGGCGTTCCCGGTGTCGCCGGAGGTGTCGAAGCTCGCGTACCGCGCGTGCTGCCGGTCGCCGCGGGCGGCACCGACGGCGGCGGGGACCCGGTCGAAGCTGCCGGCCACGAACATGCGGGAGCGGCCCACCGACAGCGGGCTGCCGTCGTCGACCCAGCCCGTCACGGTGCCGTCGGGGTGCGTCGTGAGGCGCGCCTCCCCCGCCGCGGTGGTGACGGTGTCGAGCAGCACGTGCCCGGGGGCGCCCGCGGGGAAGCCGAGGCGCAGCACGCCGCCGTGGTCGGTGGGCGTGGCGGCGAGCGTGGTGCCGTCCGCGAAGGTCACGGCGTACAGGTCGGGGCGGGCGATCTCGTCGGCGTGGTCGAACGGCAGCGCCCGGTCCGTGAGGGCGGCCGTCGGGGTGCCCGGGCCGGACGCCGGCTGCACGACGAGCTGGTTGCGGTCGCCCATCCACGGGCTGGGCTGGTGCGAGACGCCGAAGCCCTGCAGGGCGGGCCGGTTCTGCGCGTCGTTGGCGCGGTGGTACTCGTACAGCCAGCGCCGGGAGCCGGCGTCGGTCATCGGCACCCACAGCGTGAAGCCGTTCGGCACCGCCGTGGCCGGGACGGTGTTGCCGCGCGAGAACTGCCCGCTCGCCATGGTGCCGCGGCGGGTGTCGACGAGGTCCACGAGCTCGGGCCCGGGCGCCTCCGCGGGCTCGGCGTCGATCACGACGTCGTCGAGCCAGCCGGAGAAGGCGGCGTCCGGCAGGTCGTCGGGCGGATCGCAGCGCAGCAGGATCGCGTCGACCGTGCGGCCCGCGGCGACCGCGCCGACGTCCACGCGCACGGAGTTCCACTGGTCGGGGTAGAGGATCTTGCCCTCCCCCTGGACGCGCGCCGAGGCGCCGGTGCCGTGCGCGTCGATGGCCGGCAGGTCGGAGAGGAAGGTGCCGTCGGTGAACGCCAGGTCCAGCGCGACGTACGTGGACGGGTACCTCAGGTCGCCCCGCAGGTCGGGCAGGACGACGTAGCTCAGCCGGGTGCGCGGCCCCACCTCGATCCCCAGGCCCTCGAACAGCACGTGCGTCGCGGGCCCGGGCCCGTCCTTGAGGCCCGCGAAGCCCAGGGCGTGCAGGCCCGTGAACCCCGCGCGCGGCTTGTGCGTGGCGCCCGACGCCGGGCCGTCGCCCACACGGGCGACCAGGGGGGCGCGGCGTCCCGACGGCAGCGGGGCCGGGTCGCCGGGCTCGAACGAGGTACGGAAGTCGGGTCCGGCCATGTGCTCCACTCTCCTGCGGTCACGGCCGCGCGGCGACGGGACCAGGTC
>NZ_JBHVBO010000287.1:0-3315 GCF_042668085.1 Isoptericola sp. NPDC057391
GCGGCCGGCCCAGGCGCTGAGGACCCGGTCGACGACGAACCCGAGCACGGTCCCCACGACGATCCCGACGGCGACGGCGAGCAGGGGGTGGTCGCCCAGCGGCTGGGCGGCCACCACGCCGATCAGCACGGACCACGCCGCCCACGCCAGGGACGCGACGGCGGACAGGCCCATGAAGCGGCGCCGGGAGAAGCCGACGGCACCCGCGGTGACGTTGACCGCCATCCGCCCGACCGGCACGAAGCGCGCCCCGAGGACCACGGACGCGCCGCGCCGCTCGAAGGAGCGGGCCGCCCAGGCCACGGCGCGCTGCCCGCGCGGGCCGCGCAGGAACGGCACGCGGGACGTGCCCAGCGCGCGGCCGAGGGCGTAGGCCACCTGGTCGCCGCACCAGGCGCCGAGGGCCGCCACGAGGACCACGAGCGCGAGGTTGACGCCCTGACCGGTCTCGGCACCCACCGCCATCATGATGATCACGGTCTCGCCGGGCACGGGCGGGAAGAGACCGTCCGCGGCGGTCGCCCCGAACAGGGCGGGAAACGCCCAGACGGAGGACACGAGCGCGAACAGCGTGCTCTCCAGCTGCCCCCAGACCTGGGCCGCCCCGGTGGCGATCGCGTCGATCATGCCTCCCACCCTGCGGCGTCGGGCCCGCCCGCCACCATGGGGTGTGCCCCCGGTTCGACCCTGGGGGAACCCTGAGGCGCCCCGGTCAGCCCGGCCGGGCGACGACGCCGAGGAGCACGTCGCTGCTGCCGGCCACCTGGTCGCGCAGCGCCTCGAGGAGCGCCGCGACGGCGGGCCGCCGCCACGACTCCGGGTGCACCACCGCCCAGTAGGGCAGCCGGTCGCGCACCTCGCCCGGGAGCAGCCGCACCAGGTCGGCGTGCCGGTCGGCCATGAAGCACGGCAGGAACCCGACGCCCGCTCCCGCCCGGGTGGCCTCGACGTGCACGAAGACGTTGGTCGACGTGAGCGCGTCACGCATCCCCGGCACGAGCCGTCGCGGCGCGTCGAGGGCGTCCACCTGCAGCATCGAGTTCACGAAGTACACCAGCCCGTGGTCGGCCAGGTCCGCGACCGTCGTCGGGACGCCGTGGCGTTCGAGGTAGCCCCGCGACGCGTACATGCCGAGCTCGTACTCGCCGAGCCGCACCGCCTTGGCCCGGCCCACCTGGGGCTCGCCGACCACCACCTCCACGTCCACCCCGGAACGGTGCTGCGTGGCGTGCCGGGTGACGGTGACGAGCTCGACGGACAGCTCCGGGTGCCGGCTCCGCAGCGCGGCCACGGCCGGCGACGCGACGTACGCGCTGAACCCGTCGGTCGCCGTCATCCGCACGACGCCCGTGACCGGGTCCGGCTCGCCGTCCGGGGAGGCCAGCCCGGCGACCGCGGAGGCGACCGCCTCGGCGGCGCGCGCGGCTCGCTCGCCCAGCAGGGTGAGCTCCCAGCCGTCGGCGCCGCGCACCAGCACCCGGCCGCCGAGCGCGCGCTCGAGCGCGGCGACGTTGCGGGCGACGGTCGTGTGGTTGACGCCGAGCACCTCGGCCGCGGTGGTGTACCGGCCGGTGCGGGCGACCTCGAGCAGCACGAGGAGCTGGTCGGGCGAGGGCGGCGTCGTCGGCACGCCGGCACCCTACTGCCCGCCGCGCGCGGTGTGCATCCGTGCACATCACGCGTGCTCGGTTGGTCGTTGCGCGCACATGTCCGGGACCGGCAGCATCCTGGGCGTCAGGTGGCGACGACCGCCACGGTGTCAACGACGACACGGAGGAACCATGGCCGCGGGCCAGAGCACGGCGCCGGACGGCGCGACGCACGGCACGGACGGGGGCAGCGACCGCTCGCTGCTGACCAGGATCGTGTCCGCCTCGATGGCCGGCACGGTCGTCGAGTGGTACGACTTCTTCCTCTACGCGACCGCCGCGGCGCTCGTGTTCGACAAGGTGCTGATGCCCGCGATGGGCAACCAGTACGACGGCATCATCGCCGCCTTCGTCACCTACGCGATCGGCTTCCTCGCCCGCCCGCTGGGCGGCGTGATCTTCGGGCACCTCGGCGACAAGCTGGGCCGTAAGCACACCCTGCAGGTCACGATCATGATGATCGGCGTCGCGACCGTGCTCATGGGCTGCCTGCCGAGCTACGACACCATCGGCCTCGCGGCGCCCGCCCTCCTGGTGCTGCTGCGCTTCGTCCAGGGCATCGCGCTGGGCGGCGAGTGGGGCGGCGCCGTGCTGCTCGTCGCGGAGCACGCGCCGGACGGCAGCCGCGCCCGGTGGGCCGCGTGGCCGCAGGCCGCCGTCCCGGTGGGCAACCTGCTCGCCACCGCGGTGCTGTGGGTCATGTCCACGAGCCTGTCCGACGCCGCGTTCCTCTCCTGGGGCTGGCGCGTCGCCTTCTGGCTTTCGGCCGTCGTCGTGCTGGTCGGCTACTGGATCCGCACCACCATCACCGACGCCCCCATCTTCGAGGAGGCGAAGGCCGAGCTCGAGGAAGGCAAGACGTCGGGCTACGGCGTCCGCGACGTCGTCAAGCGGTACCCGCGCGGCGTGCTCACCGGCATGGGCCTGCGGTTCGCGGAGAACATCATGTACTACCTCGTGGTGAGCTTCTCGATCGTCTACCTCGGCACGGGCCTGGGCATGGACACGGCGTCGATCCTCGGTGTGATCGCGATCGCGCACGCCTTCCACTTCGGCGTCATCCTGTGGGTCGGGCGCCTGGCCGACCGCCTCGGCCGCAAGCCCGTGTACCTCGCGGGCGCCATCCTGGGTGGCACCTGGGGCCTGTGGGCGTTCCCCGCGTTCGGCACGAAGAGCACCGTCGTGGCGCTCGCCGTCATCATGGTCGGCCTGCTGTTCCACGCGCTCATGTACGCCGGGCAGCCCGCCATCATGGCCGAGATGTTCCCGACCCGGATGCGGTACTCGGGCGTGTCGATCGCCTACCAGGTGACGTCGATCGTCGCGGGCTCGCTGGCCCCGATCCTCGCCACGACCTGGCTGAAGACGACCGGATCGTGGTGGCCCACCGCCGTCTACCTGCTGGTGGCCGGCGCGATCACCACGGCGGCCGTGCTGAGCATGCGCGAGACCCGCGGCATCTCCCTGCGCGACCTCGACGCCCGCGACCGCGAGACCGCCGGGGCCACCGGGGCCGTCGCATGACGGCACGTCCCGTCCGCCCGGCGCGTAGATGCCCTCGGCGACCCGCGCGGCGAGGTCGCGGCCCTCCTCGGACACCCCGGCCTGGAAGATCACCGGCTGGCCCTGCGGCGAGCGGGAGATGTTCAGCGGGCCCGCGACCTTG
>NZ_JBHVBO010000288.1:0-3309 GCF_042668085.1 Isoptericola sp. NPDC057391
GGGCGGCGGCCGCCGCGCGCCGCCCGGGCACGCGCGTGCTGGCGGCGCGACAGGTGGCGCGGCGGCTCGCGGTCACCGCGGTGCCCGTGGTGCTGGTGGTGGTGGCCGCGGGGAGCGTGGTGCTCGCCTCCGCGTACACCGGGACCGGGCAGCACCTGCGCGCGTCGGCCGCCGGCGTCGCGGCGGGCAGCGACGTGCGCGTCGTCGCGGCGGAGGGGTCGCCCGGGCCCGTGGCGACCTACGCGGCGCTGCCGGGGGCCGTGGCCGCCGCGCCCGTGCGGGCGTCCGAGGCGGCCGTGGACGGCGTCCCCCTGTCCACGACGGGCATCCCCCCGGACCAGATCGCGTCCGTGGCGCGCGGACCGCACGGGCAGCAGGGCGTCGACGAGCTCGCGGCGGCGCTGGGCGGCCCCGGCCCGTACGCCGACAACCCCCGGCTCCCGGCCGGTACCACCGGCCTGGTGCTCGGCGTCACCGGGCAGTACTACGTCGTCGACCAGGACGTCCCGGCCGGCCCCGCCGGTGAGCCCGCCTCCTGGGCGTCCCTCCTCGAGGCCACCGGTCCGATCCCCTCCGAGCGGGGCCGGCTGCTCGCCCTGGAGGCGTCGACGATCGCGCTCACGCTCTGGCTGGCCGACCCGGACGGGCAGCTCGCCCGGGTCGAGGCGGAGGAGCTCGACGTCGACCTGGACGGCGACCTGGACGGCGGCCTCGACGCGGCGCGCCCGATCGGCCCCGACGAGCGCACGGTCCAGGTCCGGGCGCAGGTGCCCCCCACGCCCGGCGGTGCCGACGGCGCGCCGGGCGCCTGGACCCTCGTCGCGCTCGACGCCCGGCTGCCGGGGTCGCGCAGCGCGATCACGACCCTGCGGCTCGGCGTGGACGAGCTGGTCGCCACCACCGACGACGGCGGGACGTCGGCGGTGGACGTCGCCGGCGTCGACTGGGCGCCCGCGTTCGACGACCCGACGGCCAATGCCGTCTTCGGCGCCCGTCCGGGCGACGGCCTGAGCCTCGCCGCCCAGGCCGACTACGAGGCGATGCCCTCCCCGTTCCGCGTCATGGCGGCCGGTTCGGGTCGCGAGCCCGCCCCCGCCGTCCTGTCCGAGGACCTCGCGGCGCTGCTCGACGTCACCGCGGGGGGATCGACGGAGCTCCCGCTCGGCGAGGGCGGGCGGCTCGCCGTGGAGGTGGTCGACGTCGTGGACGTCGTCCCGGGCTCGCTGCAGCCCGCGGCCGCCCTGGTGGGCCTCGACCGGTTGCAGGCGGCGGCGCTGCGCCTCGCCACGGTCGTGCCCGGGGCCGGCGAGGCGTGGGTCCGTGCGGCGCCCGGCACCGACGTCGACCGTCTGGCCGCGGACGCCGTCGACGCCGCGGCGGCCCCCGGTGCGGGCCAGGTCCACGTCACGACGTCGTCCGGGAGCCAGGGCTCCGACGCCGCGGGGCCGGTGCGCCAGGCGTTCGCCGTCGCCGCGCTCGCCGCCGTGGCGCTCGCGCTGGTCGGCGTGGGCGCCGTGAGCGTCGCCGGCCTGCGGGAGCGGCGCGGCGAGGTCGCGGTGCTCCGGGCCGTCGGCCTGCCGCCCCGGGCGCAGGGGACGAGCCGGGCCACGGAGCTCGCCGTCGTCGTGGCCGCCGCGCTGGTCGCGGGGCTCCTGGCGGGGTGGGCGCTGGCGGCCGCGACCGTGCCCGGGCTGGCCGCCGCCACGCTCACCGGGTTCGCCGTCGTCCCCACGCCGGACATGGCGTTCGCGGCCGCCGCGGCGCTCGTGCCCGGCGTCCTGCTGGTCGCGGGGCTGGCCGCCGTCGCGCTCGCGGTGCGGGCCGTGGTCACCGCCCAGGCGCGCGAGGGCGCCTACCGGGAGGAGGTGCGCTGATGCTGTGGCTGCTGCTGCGTCGCCACCTGCGCACGGCGTGGGGCACGGCGCTGGTCCTCGCGGTCGTGACCGTCCTCGGGGCCGGCGCGGCCACCGCCGCGACGCGGGCGATCGGCGAGCTGCGCTCGGAGCAGGTCACCTACGCCAGCGAGCAGCTCTCGTCCCAGCGCCGGGACGTCTCCTCGCGGGCGTCCGTGGTGCCCGGAGGGGGCCTGTCCGCCATGGACGCCGCCCTGACCGAGCCGCAGGCCGAGCCCGCAGTCCCCCCGGCGCCCCGGTGGGAGGAGTTCCTCGACGGCATGGTGCGGCTGCGCGACGGCCTGCCCCGACCGCTGCGCGACGTGCTCGGCGAGCCGTCGTTCGCCGTCTCCTCGCGGGAGACGACGACCGAGCAGGTGCCCGGGTCCGGGATCCAGATCCCGGAGGTCGTCATGCGGGCGTCGGCGCGGATGACCGAGGACCTGCGGCTGGTCGAGGGCGAGTGGCCAGCCGCGACGCCCGTGCTGACGGGCTTCAACGGCCCCGAGGGGGAGGAGCCCGTGCAGGTGGTCCTGTCCCGCTCGGCGGCGGAGACGCTCGGGTGGGAGCTCGGCGGCACCTACGCCGTGGACGTCTGGAAGCACCCCCCGCTGCGTGTCGTGGGGCTCACCGAGCCCGTCGACCCCGACGCGAGCACCTGGTACCACCAGGCCTTCGGGCGCACCGCGCAGGTGGGCGTGACCCCGGACGGCGCCACGATCGCGACGGCGGCCGTCTACGTCGACCCCGCGATGATCGGCTCCCTCGCCTTCCGGGAGATGCAGACCGAGCTCTGGTACCCCGTGACGGTCGAGGGCATCCGGTCGGACGAGGTCGCGCTGCTCGCCGACCAGGTGCGCGGCCTCACGCACGAGAGCCTGACGGTGCTGCCCGGCGACCCCGTGACCCTCCAGGCGCGCACCGGCCTCTCGGACGTGCTCGACGCGCTGATGCGCGAGCGCGTGACCACCGACGCGGTCCTCGCGGTGCTCGTGGTGGGGCCGCTCGGGGCGCTGGGCGCCGTGGTGGTGCTGGCGGCGCGCCTCGTCGTCGAGCGACGCCGGTCGGCGCTCGCGGTGCTCCTCGCGCGCGGCGCGACCGGTGCCCGGCTGCGGCTGCTCACGGCGACCGAGGGCCTCGCCGTGTCCCTGCCCGCGGCCGTCGCCGGCCTGCTGCTCGGCCTCCTCCTCCGGCCGGGCGCGGTGACCGGCGTCCAGCTCCTCTGGGTCGCCGTGGCCGGCGGGCGGTCTCGCACCGAGGGCCGGATGGGAGAGGGCTCACCATCGCCATCGGCGGTGACACGGTCGAGTGCAAGAAGGGGGGACCGGTCGTCGTCAACGGCAAGGCGCTCGACGAGCCGTACATCTACCCCGGCAACACCGCGTGCGACGACCACCCCTTCGGCCCGCTCAAGGTG
>NZ_JBHVBO010000289.1:0-3223 GCF_042668085.1 Isoptericola sp. NPDC057391
GAACAAGAGCTTCGCCGGCGTGCACGCGCTGCGCGACGTGGAGTTCGCCCTGCGCCCCGCCGAGGTGCACGCGCTCATCGGCGAGAACGGCGCGGGCAAGTCCACACTGATCAAAGTGATGACCGGGGTGTACCGGCCGGACTCCGGCACGGTGCGGCTGACCGGTCGCGCACGAGGCGGTCGTCGTCCGGCGCGGACCAGGGGACGTCGACGATGCCGGAGCCCACGACGTCGAGCCCCGCGTCGGCGAGCGCGGCCTCGAGCCCGCCCGGCGCGCGCAGCGGGCCGTCGGGCGGCACCTCCTCCTCGTGGGCGGCCGAGACGGCGCGCTCGACGACGTCGAGGTCGTTGCGCGCACCCTCGGCCCAGCAGGCGATCCCCACCCGGCCGCCGGGCACCAGCACGCGGACGAGCTCGGCCAGCGCGTCGGCGGTGTCGTCGGCGAACTGCAGGGCGTTGACGGCGAGGACGGCGTCGAAGGCGCCGTCGGCGAACGGCAGGTGCTCGACGTCGCCGTCCCCGACCGTCGCCCCCGGGTGCCGCTCAGCCGCCCGCCGCGCCATCGCGGGGGCGGGGTCGACGCCCGCGACCGACGCGCCGGCGCGGAGCAGGTGCCCCAGCAGCTCGCCCGTGCCGCACCCGACGTCGAGGACGCGGGACCCGGTCCCTACCTGCGCCGCCGCCAGCAGGGGCGGCCAGACCGGCGCGGCGAGCGAGCCCCAGAGCTCCGCCCAGGCGTCGGCGACCGCCGACCAGCGCTCCCCGCCGCCGCCGTCCATGCCGCCGCCCTCGCCCCGAGCCTCAGCCCTTGCGCCGCTGCGCGGACGTCCAGTCCCGCATGCGCTGCGGGTAACCGGTGAACCGCACGTTGTAGACGGGGACGCCCAGCGAGCGGGCCACCTCGAAGCCCGTGCGCTCGTCCGGGACGCGACGTCGCGTCCACTCGCCGGTCGTCGCGACGAGGAGGACCGTGGTCGGCGTCTGCACGTTCGGCGGCTCCACGTAGGCCTCCACGCCCACGCGCGTGCGGACGAACTCCTGCAGGTACGCGATCGTCTCGCCGCGCGACCCGGACGTCGGCGCGGCACCGGGGGCCGGCGACGACGACCTGCCCAGCAGGCGTCCCAGCGAGGTCCTGAGCGACATGGCGCGAGACTACCGCCGTCGTCGGCGTCGTGGTCGGGAGACCGCCCGGAGGTGTCCTGAAGGTCATGCGGCGGTCAGGTGTACCCAGCGTCACACCAACCTGGACCCCCGAACGATTGGGGCGACCCCCGCGGAGGTGACAAGATGGCAGGCAGTGACCAGAACGCGGCAACCGGAGATGTCGCGGGCCGGCAACCCGGCTCGCCTCGGCACGTCGCCTGACCCACTGATCGAAGGAGACTCCACAGGTCATGTCTGAGAACGTGCAGCTCCCTGCACTCGGCGAGTCCGTCACCGAGGGCACCGTCACCCGATGGCTCAAGGCCGTCGGCGACACCGTCGCCGTCGACGAGCCCCTGCTGGAGGTCTCGACCGACAAGGTCGACACGGAGATCCCGTCGCCCGTCGCGGGTGTCCTCGAGCAGATCCTCGTCGAGGAGGACGAGACCGTCGAGGTCGGCGCCACCCTCGCCGTCGTCGGCGACGGCTCCGGTGCCGGTGGTGGCGACGCGGCCCCGGCCGCCGAGGCCTCCGCCGCCGAGCCCGAGGCTCCCGCGGAGCCCGAGCAGCCCGCCGAGCCGGCCGAGCCCGCCGCAGCCCCCGAGGCTCCCGCTCCCGCCGCCGAGGCCCCTGCCGCCGAGGCGCCCGCCGCCGGCGGCGGCGAGGGCACCGAGGTGACGCTGCCCGCCCTGGGCGAGTCCGTCACCGAGGGCACCGTGACCCGCTGGCTCAAGGCCGTCGGCGACTCGGTCGAGGTCGACGAGCCGCTGCTGGAGGTCTCGACCGACAAGGTCGACACCGAGATCCCGTCCCCCGTGGCCGGCACCGTCCAGCAGCTCCTGGTCGAGGAGGACGCGACCGTCGAGGTCGGCGCCGTCCTGGCGGTCATCGGCTCCGGTGCCGCGGCCCCGGCCGCTCCGGCCCCCGCCGCTCCGGCCGAGCCCGAGCCGGCGAAGGCTCCGGAGCCCGTGGGCGCCCCCGAGAAGCCGGAGGAGCCCGCCGCGGCGCCCCCGGCCGCTCCGGCGCCCGCCCCGGCCCCCGAGCCTGCTGCTCCGGCTCCCGCCGCCCCGGCCCCGGCCCCGGCTGCTCCGGCCGCCGCGCCCGCGGCGGGCAAGGGCTCGTACCTCACCCCGCTGGTGCGCAAGCTCGCCGCGGAGAAGGGCGTGGACGTCTCGAGCCTCCAGGGCACGGGCGTCGGCGGCCGCATCCGCAAGGAGGACGTGCTCGCCGCGGCCGAGAAGGCCGCCGCGCCGGCTCCCGCCGCCGAGGCCGCGCCTGCGGCCGCCCCCGCGGCCAAGGCTCCGGCGGTCCTGCCGGTCTCGCCGCTGCGCGGCACGACGGAGAAGATGTCGCGCCTGCGCAAGATCGTGGCCGAGCGCATGGTCGAGGCCCTGCACACGCAGGCCCAGCTCACGACCGTGGTCGAGGTCGACGTCACCAAGGTCGCCAAGCTGCGCGCGAAGGCCAAGGAGTCGTTCAAGGCCCGCGAGGGTGCGAACCTCACGTACCTGCCGTTCTACACGCTGGCCGCGGTCGAGGCGCTCAAGGCGTTCCCGAAGATCAACGCCTCGATCGACCAGGACAAGGGCGAGATCACCTACCACCCCGCGGAGAACGTCGGCATCGCCGTCGACACCGAGCGTGGCCTCGTGGTCCCGGTCATCAAGAACGCCGGCGACCTGAACCTGGCCGGCATCGCCCGCCAGATCGGCGACCTGGGCGCCCGCACGCGGGCGAACAAGGTCGGTCCGGACGAGCTCTCCGGCGCCACGTTCACGATCACGAACACCGGCTCGGGCGGCGCGCTCATCGACACGCCGATCGTCCCCGGTGGGCAGGTCGCGATCCTCGGCACCGGCACGATCACCAAGAAGCCGGCGGTCGTGACGGGTCCGGACGGCGAGGAGACCATCGCCATCCGCCAGTTCGCCTACCTGTTCCTCTCCTACGACCACCGCCTGGTCGACGGTGCGGACGCCGCGCGCTTCCTCACCGCCATCAAGGCACGCATCGAGGAGGGTGCGTTCGAGGCCGAGGTCGGTCTCTGACCTCGCCCCGCCCCTGATCGACGCAGGGC
>NZ_JBHVBO010000290.1:0-3209 GCF_042668085.1 Isoptericola sp. NPDC057391
CCCCACCGGGTGCCCGCCCTTCGTCGTTCCCGGCGTCAGCCGCGTCGCGCCCGCACCGCGGACACGATCCCGCCGGCGACGAGCACGACCGCCACCGCGCCCACGGCCCAGCCGGGCCAGTAGCCCGCCCGCACCGCCGGCGTCAGCTCCGTGCGCAGCGGCAGGTCCGCCACCCAGTGGTCGGGGGTGAACAGCTGCGTGCGCGCCACGAGCGTCCCGTCCGGCGCGACGACGCCGCTCACGCCCACCGTCGACACCTGCACCGCCGCCCGGCCCGTCGTGATCGCCTGCAGCCGCGTCATCGCGAGCTGCTGCGTGGACTCCGCCGTGTACCCGAACGACGCGTTGTTCGTCGGCACCACCAGCACCTGCGCACCCCGCTGCACGGCGTCGCGGACGATCTCGTCGTAGGCGACCTCGAAGCAGATCACGGTCGCCATCGGCACCGTCGTCGCGCCCGCGTCGCGCCCGATCGCCGCGCCGTCGACCGGCAGCTCGACCACGGCCGGCTCCGTGCCGGCGATCATGTCCGTCGTCACCCGGTCCACCTGGGCGCTGAACAGGCGCACGAACGAGCGGATCGGGATGTACTCCCCGAACGGCGCCGGGTGCTGCTTCGCGTACCGCTGCGTCACCCCCTGGCCCGGCTCCCACAGCAGGGCCACGTTGTAGCGCCCGCCCGTGTCCGGGTACTCCTGCGCGCCCACGAGGATCGGAGCGCCCACCGCCGTCGCCGCGTCGTCGATCGCCTCGCCGACCTCCGGCGTGGTCTGCGGGTCGAGGTCCGAGCCGTTCTCCGGCCACAGCACCACGTCCACCGCGTCGCCCGGCTGGTCCCCGAACGCGCCCGCGGCCTGCTCGTCCGCGATCGCGTACGTGCCGTCCAGGTGGTTGTTCAGCACCTCCGCGCGGTTCGCGAACGAGCCCTCCCCCGGCTCCGACACGTTGCCCTGCACCGCCCCGGCGCGCAGCACGCCCGCCTCAGCCGTGCCCGTGCCGGCGTCCACGACCGTCCCCGCGCGCCCCGGGTCGTCCGCGTCGGTCACCTCGCGGGTGCCGGGGTCGTGCGCCAGCGGCAGGAGCAGCGGCGCGGTCACCAGGGCGGCCGCGGCCAGGACGAACACGGCGGCGCCCGCGGCCGAGCGCGCCCGGCGTCGGGCGTCGCGCCACGGCGTGCGCAGCAGGCGCCCGACGGCGAGCGCGAGCAGCACGCCCGCCGCCGCGACGAGCAGGGACACGAGGGTGGTGCCGCCGAGCCAGGCGGCCCGGCCGGTCGGCGCACCCGCCATCGCCCACGCGAGCCGGCCCCAGGGGAAACCGCCGAACGGGATCTCGGAGCGCCATTGCTCCACCGCCACGAAGAGGACCGCGAAGACGGCGGCCTGCGCGACGGCGTGCCGACGCACCCAGCCCCAGCGGCGCGCCCACGTCCACAGCGACCCGAACGCGGCGAGGAACATGGTCTCCAGCACGGACAGCGCCACCCAGGGCAGGGTGTCCGTGGCGAAGTTCGCCCACCAGATGTGCGGCAGCCAGAACGTCAGGCCGGCGACGAGCCCGACGAGGAAGTTCCAGCCCGCCGCGCGGCGGCCGTCGCGCCGCAGGGCGGCGAACAGCAGCGCCACGCCGACGAACGCCAGCGGCCACGCCCCGACGTCCGGGAACGAGGCCCACAGCGCGGCCCCGGCCGCCACGGCGAGCAGGAGCGTGGCGGGGCGGCTCGCCCAGCGGTCGGTGGGTGCCGTCGTGCGCGGCGCGGCAACCCCGTCCCGACCGACATCCCGACCGACGTCTCGACCGGTGCCGGCTTCGTCGCGGGGCTCTCCGACCGGGCTCGGGCTCACGTGCAACACCCCCGCAGGGTACGTGACCGCGGCCCGCCCCCGGGTCCCCGGGAGGCCTTCGAGCACGCGATCCGTCGCGTGCTCGAAGGGGCGGGCGGCTCCGTACAGGTCAGTACAGGATCGACGCCTTGCCGCGCGGCCACGCGAGCGTGGCGTAGATCTGCACCATCGCGGCCTGGCCGAGCAGCTCCGTGGTCTCGCCGTCGGCCGGGAACAGCCCCGTCTCCGGGTCGCGCACCTCGCGCCACTGCGCGTCCGCGTAGTCGGTCATCGCGTCCCGGTACGTGTGACCGCCCGTCACCGACTCCAGCAGCAGGAGGTTCTTGAACCAGATGGAGTTGAAGAACATCGGCTGGTCGTCGAGGCGCCCCTCGGTGACGTAGTAGCGGTAGGAGGCGCGGGCGATCGCGCGGGCCTTGTCCAGGTACTCCTCGTCGCCCGTGGCCTGGTACAGCAGCGCGTACGTGCCCACCGGCACGCCCTGGTTGTACGACCAGTGGGTCCGGTCGATCGAGCCGTCCAGCTTGATGTTGTCCCAGTACAGGCCGTCGGGCGCGAGCAGGTACCGGTCGGTCCAGTCCGTCATCCGCTCGGCCCAGCGCAGGTAGTCCCGCTCCCCCGTGATCAGGTACAGCCGCGTGGCGAGCTGCGCGCCCGGCATGGTGGACACGGTGTTCCGGTCGGTGCTCCACGTCGCCTGCGTCCAGAAGACGCCTCCCGGCGCCGGGTGGCTCGGGTCGGTGTCCCAGCCGGTCACCACCAGGTCGAAGATCTCCTCCGCCCGCTCCAGCGCCGCGGCGTCACCGGTGTCGAGGTACTGCTGCACCTTCGCCAGGGCCACCCACTCGTTGTCGTCGTAGAACATGTCTCCGCCGTCGCCGTACGGCGCACGGGGGTACGAGTCGTAGCCGGGCAGGCCGGTGGTGCCCCCGCCCGCGTTCCAGAACCGTTCCTGCCCGACGTCGCGGTCCGCGAGGTCGTCGACGAACTGGCGGCCGGTGCGGCCCGGGATGCCGGCGAGGTCGAGCGTGGCGACGTGCGCCTGGGAGAACGGCCACTCGAACGAGTAGGTCCGGTCCTTGGCCTTGCGGGGGAAGTGCTCCAGGTACAACGACGACCCGTCGTCGGCGTAGAGGTGCTCCTGCATCGCCTCGTAGCTCGCCACCGCCCGCGCCGCCTGCGTGCGCGGCGACGCGTCGGGACCGTGCCGGCCCACGTCGTCCGCGACGGCCGGCGCCGCCGCCCCCATCACGCACGCCAGCGCGGCGACCGTCCCGACTGCTCTGGTGAACCTCATCGTTCTCTCCTTCGCTCGGTGGTGCTCGGGTGGTGCTCTGTCTCTCGGCGGCCTTCGAGCAAGCGATC
>NZ_JBHVBO010000291.1:0-3203 GCF_042668085.1 Isoptericola sp. NPDC057391
GTGCGCGACGTCACGACGACGGCGGGCGATCACTGCGCGTCGAGGATGTCCACGACGAAGACCAGCGTCTCCTTCTGGAGCTCGTGACCCTCCTGGGCGCCGTACGCCAGGTCCGGCGGGATGACGAGGAGCACCTGGCTGCCGACGGTCTGGCCGGCGAGCCCCTGGGTCCAGCCGGCGACCACCTGCTGCAGCGAGAACGAGGACGGGGCGCCGCGGTCCCAGGACGAGTCGAACTGCTCGCCGTCGAGCTTCCAGCCGGTGTAGTGGGCGGTGACGGTCTGGTCCTCCGTCACCTTCGGGCCGTCGCCCTTGATCAGCGGCTGCACCACGAGGTCCTTGGGCGCCTCGTAGCCGTCCGGGATCGTCACCGAGGGCTTGCCGGAGTCGTCCAGCGTGACCGTCGGCAGGCCCTTCTCGGGCTCGACGGCCGTACCCTCGGCGCGGGTCGGGATCGTCTTCGCGTCGGTGACCTCGACGACGTTGACCATCGTCGCCGTGGAGCCGTCCTGGCCCTGCACGGGGTTGGCCACGAGGAGGCGCGTCCCGACCTTCTGCCCCGCCAGCGGCTCGGTGAGCACGCCGTAGTTCGCGTCGCCGAGGATGAAGCTCTGCGGGGTCTTCTGCTGCCAGGTGGAGCCCTGGGTGGAGCCGTCGGTGCCGAGGAAGGCGACGGTGTCCATCGTGATCTTCATGCCCTCGGCGAGCTCGGCGCCGTCGCCCTCGTCGATGACGCGCGACGTGGGCACCGAGACCTCGAGCGGGGTCTTGAAGGTCACCTTGGGCTCCGCGCCGGCCTTGCCGTCGACCTTCACGGACTCGAGCGCGGCGACGTCCTCCTTGGTCGGCTCGGGAGCCTCGGTGGCGGGGGACGACGACGCGGAGGCCGACGGCGTGGCGCCGTCGCCGGAGGAGTCGTCGGCGCAGGCGGTCAGGGTCAGGGCCGCGGCCAGCGCCAGCGCGGCAGCGGCGGCGGACGTGCGGAGCTTCACGGGGAGTCCTTCGGTCGGCGGGGACGAACCGGGCCACTGTAACGGCACGACCTGACCGCGCCGTCCAGGGTTCCGCCCCCGCCCGGCCGGGCGCCGGGGGTCGCCGCCGCCGCGCGACAATGGGTGCCATGCCGTCCCGCCGACCCTCCCGCAAGCGCCCCTGGGGCGCCGAGGCCCCGCCGCTCGACCTCGACCGTGCCCTCGGCGGCGTCCGGCGGGAGAGCGCGGCGGACGGCGAGTGGACCGTGCGCCGGCTGCGCGGCGGCGACAAGGCGTACCGCTGCCCTGCCTGCCGGCAGGAGATCCCCGCGGGCACCCCGCACGTCGTGGCCTGGCAGCGCGACGTCGTCGGAGGTGAGGCCGCAGGTCTGGAGGACCGTCGGCACTGGCACTCCTCCTGCTGGGAGCGGCGCGCGCGGCTGCGGTGACGGCCGTCCAGGACCGGCCAGGAACGCCCGGCCGAACTACCCTGGAGGCGATGAACGACGACACCATGGACGACGCAGCGGACCGTGACGCCGGGGACGACACCGGCCACCAGATCCGCTCCCTCACGATGCTCCCCGCCCGCCGCGAGGACGTCGAGCTGCACACCGCGGACGGGCTCACGCTCGTCGGCGAGCTCGCCCTCCCGGCCGACCGGGACCCGGTCGCGACGCTCCTGACGTTCCACCCGCTGCCCACGCACGGCGGTTACATGGACTCGCACGTGTACCGGAAGGCGGCCTGGCGCCTCCCCGCGCTCGCGGACCTCGCCGTCCTGCGCTTCAACACCCGCGGCACGTCGTCGCCGCGCGGCACGTCGGACGGCGCGTTCGACGGCGGCGAGGCGGAGCGGTACGACGTCGCCGCCGCGATCGAGCTGGCGGAGTTCCGGGAGCTGCCGCGCCCGTGGCTCGTCGGTTGGTCGTTCGGCACCGAGCTGGTGCTCAAGCACGGCACCGACCCGGCCGTCGAGGGCGCGATCCTGCTGTCGCCGCCGCTGCACCGCGCCACGGACGCCGACCTCGACCGCTGGGCGGACTTCGGCCGCCCGCTGGTGGTCCTGGTGCCCGAGCACGACGACTACCTGCGCCCCGACGAGGCCCGCCGGCGGTTCGCGCGCGTGCCGCAGGCCGAGGTGATCGGCGTCGACGGCGCGAAGCACCTGTGGGTCGGGGAGCCGGCGGTGCGCCGGGTCCTCGACGAGATCGTCGGGCACGTCCTGCCCGGCCACGCCCCGCTGCCCACGCACTACGACGGCGAGGTGCGGCAGGCCGAGACCGTACCGCGATGAGGTAGTCCTGATGACAAGGCGATGACGAGGAGTCGACGATGACCACCACCTCCGCGCTCCTGGCGACCTACCCGCTCCACGAGGGGGCGGGAACGCCGGTGCTGCTGCTGCACGGTTTCCCGCTGGACCACCGCATGTGGGCGGCCGCGGCGCAGGCCCTGCCCGAGGGGGTGCGCGCCATCGGCGTGGACCTGCCCGGCCAGGGGCACTCCGACCTCGCCGGCATCCCGCCGCGGCTCGAGGACGTCGCCGACGCCGTGCACCGCACCATGCGGGAGCAGGGCGAGGGCAACGCGGTCGTCGTCGGCCTGTCGATGGGGGGCTACGTGGCGCTCGCCCTGGCGGAGCGGCACCCCGGGTTCGTCGTCGGGCTCGGGCTCGTCGACACCAAGTCGACGGCCGACCTCGACGCCGCGCGCGCCAACCGGCTGCGGATCGCCGCCGCCGTCACCGAGGGGCAGACGCTCGACCCGGTACTCAGCATGCCCGGCGCGCTGCTCGGGCCGACGACGGTGGAGAAGCGGCGGAACCTCTTCCCGCTGCTCGAGTCCTGGATCCGCGCGCAGTCGCCGTCGGGCGTCGCCTGGGCGCAGCGCGCGATGGCGGCCCGCCCGGACCGCACCGACGTGCTGCGCACGTTCGACGGGCCCGTCTCCGTCGTGGTCGGGGCGGAGGACCAGGTGACCCCGCTGGTCGAGGCCGAGCACATGGTGCACGCCGCCCGGGACGGCGCGCTGACCGTCGTCCCCGCGGCCGGCCACATGAGCGCCGTCGAGGACCCGGCCACGGTCGCCGCCGCCATCGGGCTGCTGCACCGGCGCGTGACCGAGCGCACGAACCCGCCCCGCTGGCCCTGGCAGTACAAGCCCGCGCCGACCCTCTGACAGCGGCCGCACGACGAGACGCCGCGGGCCCGCCACCGTGCGGTGACGGGC
>NZ_JBHVBO010000292.1:0-3200 GCF_042668085.1 Isoptericola sp. NPDC057391
GGCTCGACCGGCGTCGTCGTCGCTACGCGGCGGCGACGACGTCATGCGGCTCGGCCGTGCTGCGGCGCAGCACCTCGCGACGACGGGGGTCGCCGACGAACGCCGGGTAGCGCAGGACGCCGGGCCGCCGCGCCTCCCAGGTCAGCTGCTTCACCGTGCTCCGGCACACGAGCTCCTTGAGCCAGGCCCCGGCGCGCGCGCCGAGCCGCCCGCCGAGGAACGCGCGGACCGGGACGTCGCCGCGGTTCGCGAACTGGAAGAGGCCCGCCCCGCGGCCGAGGCTCAGGCACTGTCCCAGGAAGCCGACGGCGGCCGGCGCGGGCGCGGCGCCCGCCAGCCGGGCGAGCACGGTGTCCGCCGCGGCGCCGCCCAGCTGGCCGGCGGCCTGGCAGCTCATCCGGTACGGCAGGTCGGACGGCGCGGCCGCGTCGCCGGCGGCGACGATCCGCTCGTCGTCCACGCTGGTCAGCGTCTCGTCCGTCAGCAGGCGGCCCGCCGCGTCGGTGCTCAGGCCGCTGCGGGCGGCGAGGTCGGGGACGGCGAAGCCCGCCGTCCAGATCGTCACGTCGCTCGGCATGTCCCGGCCGTCCGCGAGCTGCACGGCGTCGGCCGTCACGGCCGTCACCAGCGCGCCCGGGCCCTGCACGACCGTCACCCCCAGGCGCCCGAGCTCGTCGAGCACCGCCAGCCGGCCCTTCGGGTGCAGGTACGGGCCTGCCAGGTCGCCCGCGACGAGCGTCACGGTGCGGCCCTGCTCCGCCAGCTCCGACGCCGTCTCGATGCCGGACGGTCCCGCGCCCACCACCGTCACCCGAGCCCCCGGGCCGGCGGCGGCCAGCTCCGGCGCGAGGCGGTCCGCCTCCTCCAGGCTCGCCAGCGGGTACGCGTGCTCCGCCGCCCCCGGCACCGTCGGGACGGCGCTGGCGCTGCCCACCGCGTAGACGAGGTAGTCGTACGCGAGGGTCCGGCCGCCGGCGAGCACCAGGCGCCGCCCGGTCGCGTCGATCCGCTCGACGGTGGCGACCTCGAGCCGCACCGTCGAGCCGAGCACCTCCCGGTAGTCCACGACCGCGTCGTGCGACCCGGCGACCCGCTGGTGCAGCCGGATCCGCTCCACGAACGCGGGTTGCGCGTTCACCAGCGTCACGGCCACGTCGTCCCGCCCGCTGAGGCGGTTCGCCGCCATCACCCCGGCGTACCCGCCGCCCACCACCACGACCTGCGTCGTCTCGGACATCTCGTCCTCCTCGGTCCGTCATGCGTCATCGGTTGCTCACGGTGACGACGAGACGCCGGCGCGAGGTGTGACGGCACCCAGCCGGAGACGACGACGGCGCCCGGTCGCGGGTGCGACCGGGCGCCGTCGGGCGGCGTCTGAGATCAGGCGCTGGTGACCTCGATGCGCTGCGGCGTCGTGCCGGCGAAGACGCCGGCGACGGTGACCGTCAGGACGCCCGCGTCGTAGGACGCGGTGACGGCGTCGCCGTCCACGGCCTTCGGCAGGGTGACGACGCGGCGGAAGGCGCCGAAGCGGACCTCCGAGATGCGGCGGCCCTCGGACTCCTCGGGGCGCTGGTCCTTGCGCTCGCCGCGCACGACGAGCTTGCGGCCCTCGACCTCGACGGTGACGTCCTCGGCCGGGTTCACGCCCGGCAGGTCGAGGCGGGCGACGAGGTCCTCGCCGTCGCGGTACACGTCCGCGGCGGGCACGGGGCCCTCGTTGCGGGCGAGGTCGGTGAGGCGCGGGGCCCACAGGTCGCGGAGCCAGGCGTCGCCGAACGGGGTGCGGGTCAGGGTGGTGGTCATGCTGTCCTCCTCAGGTGAGTTGCTGCTGACCGGTGCAACTTGAGCCGCCCCGACTCAATTTCCGGGTTCGCCGACGGCGGACGCGCCGCGCCGCCTGGTGCGCACGAGCATGATCACCAGGCCCAGCACCAGCCACCCGGCCGCCACCTCCAGGGCCAGGTGGCTGGCCAGGACGAGCACGGTGACGACGATCGCCAGGCCGACGACGGGGACGACGGTGTGCAGCACAGGGCGGTCGGTGCGCCGTCCCACCACGTAGTAGCCGATCACCGCGACGTGCAGGAAGACGAACGCCGTCAGGGCACCGACCGTGACCATCGAGGACAGCAGGTCGAGCCCGGCGGGATCGACCGCGGCCGCGACGGCGATGACGAGCGTCGCGACCGCCGAGACCAGGATCGCGACCCGGGGGACGCCGGTCCGGGGGCTCACGACCCCGAGCCGGGACGGCAGCTGTCCGTCGCGCGCCATCCCGTACATGAGGCGGCTCACCGCCGCCTGCGCGACGAGCGCCGAGAGCACGGGGCCGATCGCCCGCGCCGTCGTGACGGTGGTGCCGAGCCATGCCCCCATCTGGTCGCTGATCGTGGTGTAGAAGATCGTGCCCTGCTCGTCGGGGTGAGCCGCCAGCTCCGTCGGGGTGGTCGTCGTCAGGAGCGCCCCCAGGTACGTCTGCAGCACGAAGAGCGCCCCGGCGAGGACGAGGCAGAAGATCAGGGCCCGGCCGATCTGCCGCGGGGAGCCGGTGCTCTCCTCGGCGAACGTGGCGATCGCGTCGAAACCCAGGAACGCGAGGGCTGCCACCGAGACCGCGCCGAGCGTCCCGACCAGGGTGAAGCCGTCCAGCCCGGTCAGTGGGGACAGCCACGGCCGGGTCGGGCCGTCGTGCACCAGGACGACGACGGCGCCGACACAGAAGGCGGCGAGCACCACGATCTCCACGGCCAGGGCGACGAACCCCACGGTCGCCGCGAGCCTGACCCCGCCGAGGTTCAGCGCCGTGATGAGCAGCACCGCCGCCGTCGTGAACACCCACACGGGCACGGAGGGGAACAGGGCGTGGCTGGCGATGCCGGTGAACAGCGCCGCCAGGCTCGGGATGAACAGGTAGTCCAGGCCGATCATCCAGCCGGCCATGAAGCCCGCCCGTCGCCCCAGCCCCGCGGTCGCGTACGCCGAGACCGACCCCGCCTTCGGGACGGCGACGGACATGCGCGCGTACGACCAGGCGGTGAAGGACATCGCCGCGGTCGCGACGACGAACACGAGCGCCACCGCACCGTTGCTGCGGGCGTCGAGCACGCCGAACGTGCCCATCGGCGCGGTCGGGCCGATGAACAGCAGGCCGTAGACGACGAGGTGCCGCAGGGACAGGCTCCGGTGGAGCTGTCCCC
>NZ_JBHVBO010000293.1:0-3196 GCF_042668085.1 Isoptericola sp. NPDC057391
GCCCTGTTTCGTGTCGGAACAGGGCCACGAGCCCACCCACAACGACCTGACCGGGTCAGCCCTGCGCGGGCTCGAGGTGCGTGAGGATCAGCAGCGGGGTGGAGTCCCACGTCTTCGGGGAGGCGTAGGGGTCCTCCGCGCTGGGCCAGCCGGTGAAGTTCTTGTTCGAGAACAGGCCCCAGGAGCCGCCGTAGAACAGGGCGATCATCGGCAGCTGCTCGTACGTGAGCTGCTGGAGCTGGTGGGTGATCTCGAGCTGCTTCGCCTCGTCGGTGGTCACCTTGAGCTCGGCGAGCAGGGCGTCGGCCTCCTTCGACTCGAAGCGGCCGAAGTTGCCGGCGGCGGTCTTGCCGACGGGCAGCAGGAACTCGGAGCCCAGGAGGCCGTTGTAGTCCTGGAACGGCTGGCCGGTGCCGCCGACGGTGCCCATGATCATGTCGAAGTCGCCCGTGCGGAGCTCCTTCTGGTAGGCCGCGGCCTGCGGCTGCACGACGGTGACGTCGATGCCGATCGCGGTCAGCTGGCTCTTGACCTGCTCCACGCCCTGCAACCAGTCGGACCAGCCGTTCGGGGTGGTGATCGTGATCGTCAGCGGCTTGCCGGACGAGTCGACGAGCTTGTCGCCCTTCTTCGTGTAGCCGGCCTTCTCGAACGAGGCGAGGGCGGCGTCGGTGTCCTGGTCGACGTAGCCCTGGTTCGGGATCGACGTGTCGAGGACGGCCTCCTGGTTGGGCAGCATGAGGCCGGTCTGGCTGGCCCGGTCGACGTAGCCCTGCTCGGCCTTGTCGGCGATGACCTGCTTGTCCAGCGCCAGCGCGATGCCCTTGCGGAAGTCGACGTCGTCGTACGGCGCCTTGGTCATGTTCGGGATGAGCGAGATCGCCGCGCCCGCCGGGAACCAGTAGGTGTTGTTCTCGGGGTCGGCCTTGACCCAGGTGTCCTCGACGTCGCTCATGAACGCGTAGGCCCAGTCGTAGCCGTTGTTGACGATGTCCAGCTCGGAGTTGGCGGCGGGCTGCACGAGCTCCTCGACGGCCACCTTGTCCGCCTGCCAGTACGACTCGTTCTTCTTCAGCGTGTACTGGTTCGGCGTGAACTCGCCGAGCGTGTACGGGCCGGACCCGACGGGCTCCTCGTTGGTCCAGGTGACCGGGTCCTCGACCTCGGACCAGATGTGCTCCGGCACGATGAGCTGCTGGGCGAGGATCTTGGCGGCCGGGACGTCCTCGGTCTGCAGGTGCATGACGACCTTGGTGCCGTCCACCTCGACGGACTCGAGGTGCGACCACGCGCCCTTGAGGTCCATCTCGGGGTGCTTCTTGACGAGGTCGAAGGAGTACTTGACGTCCTCGGCGGTGAGGGGCTCGCCGTCGGACCACGTCACGCCGTCACGCATGGTGAAGACGACGGTCTTGGCGTCGGGCTGCTCGTACCCCGTGGCGAGCCAGGGGGTCTCCTCGCCGCTCATCTCGTTGATGATGACCAGCGGCTCGTACAGGTACGTCGTCGTGTTGCGCTTGCCGGACGAGTACGGGTTGAAGTTCCGGTCGAACGTCGGCGAGCCGTTGTCGGCCGCGATGAGCATCGACGTCGCGCCACCAGCGGCGCCGTCGTCCCCCTTGTTCTGCACCGGTGCCGAGCAGGCGGCCGTGGCCAGCACCGCGACGGTGGCCGCGATGGCGGCCAGACGCTTCCCCGAGCGCGCTGTGCGCGTCATGGACATCCACTCCTCTTCGTCGAGGCCTCTCCTGTGAGGGCCCGCGCACGCCGGGGTCGGCGTGCGACGTCCCGGCGAGTGTATGCGCATACATTTCGGAGCGGCAAACCCCGTGGCCACGCGCCCGGGCGCCGCCCCTGGGCTCCCCGGGCGGAGCGGGTCACGAGCAGCCGCAGCTCTCGCGCAGCAGCACGCGCACGGGCAGGTTCACCGTGGCCGCCGGCGCCGACGGGTCGGCGAGCCGCGAGCGCAGCAGCTCCACCGCCGCGCGGCCCAGCTCGACCATGGGCTGGCTCACCGTGGTGAGCCGGGGGAGCGAGGCCTGCGTGGCGTCGATGCCGTCGAACCCGGTGAGGACGACGTCGCCCGGGACGTCGACGCCCGCCTCGGTGAGCACGTCGAGGAAGCCGAGGGCCGTCTGGTCGTTGGAGCACACCAGCGCGCGGGGGAGCGCGTGGCCCGTGGCTCCCGCTCCCCGGCCGGTCACGTGGGTCTCGAGCATCCGGCGGGCGAGGTCGCGGGCGCCGGCCCGCGTGAAGTCGCTGCGCGCGGCCGGCTCGTCGGGCACCTCGAGGCCCGCCGCGGCCAGCGCGTCCCGGAACCCCTGGAAGCGCTCGAACGCGTCGGGGGAGTCGAACGGGCCGCCCACGAACGCGAGGTCGCGGAGGCCGTGGTCGGCGATCAGGTGGTCCACCAGGGCGCGCGTGCCGGCGCGGTTGTCCACCGAGATGTGGTCGTAGGCGTCGTCCTGGGGCGGGCCCGCCATGACGACGACGGGGACGCGGCGGGCGATGTGCGCCAGCAGGTCGTCGGGCACCGACTTCGACAGCACGGCGAGCCCGTCCACGCGGCCGGCGAGCTCGTTGACCGCCTGAGCGCGGCGCAGCCCGCGCGCCACGCCGATCATCACCGCGTGCCCGGTGCGCCACGCCTCCAGCTCCGCGCCGCGCATCACCTCGCCCAGGTACAGGTTGCTCCAGCGCGCCGTGACCGGGCCGCCGACGTCGCGCACCACCTCGACCGCCTCGCCCACGCGCACCGGGTCGGGCAGGTCGTCGACCTCGTCGATGCCGTCGACGTCGGGGAAGCACAGGCCGAGCACGCCGGTGGAGCGCGCCGCCAGCCCGCGGGCGGCGCCGGACGGCACGTAGCCCAGCTCGCGGATCGCCTCGTGCACCACCGTGCGGGTGCGCTCGCGCACGTCGTCGGGGCGCCGCAGCACCCGCGAGACCGTCGCGATCGAGACCCCCGCGCGCTGCGCGACGTCGTACACCGTGGGGGCCTTCGCCACCGGAACTCCTTGACCGCATGCGTCGCCCGCACGGCCGTGCGAGCGGTCCCACGATAGTGACTGCGCATACATCGGGGCATCGCGGCTGGTCATCGCCCTCCGCCGCGACGAGCAGCCCGCCTCGACGTCCCCCGGCATCGCCTTCCAGCATGCGATCTCTCGCGTCATCGGACCGGATGACGCGAGAG
>NZ_JBHVBO010000294.1:0-3179 GCF_042668085.1 Isoptericola sp. NPDC057391
GGCTCGCCGGGACCGGGGTCCCGACGAGCCCGCCCGGCGACGTCGTCGGCGGGCGCCGCACGTCACATGCCGTTCGTGACCTCCAGCAGGCGCAGCTTCGGCTCGCCGCTGAACGGGTCGAGGACGACGTTCGACACGTTCTCGCTGTAGTAGTACGAGTTCACCGAGAAGACGACGGGCACCGTCGGGAAGTCCTCGGCCAGCACGGCCTCGGCCTCCTGGTAGTGCGTCACCGCCTCCTCCAGCGTCGCCGCCTCGTCGCCCGCCGCGATGGCCGCCTCGAAGTCCTCGCTGTAGTAGCCGAACTCCGTGTTGCCGTTCTCCGCGTCGCCGCTGGCGTATACCGGGGCCAGGTAGTTCTCGTTCAGCGGGTAGTCCGGGAACCAGTTGGCGCGGAACGGGCCGGAGAAGTCGCGCGCCGACCGGCGGTCGAAGTAGTCCGGAGTCGGGTCGAGCTCGTACGGGATGCCGAGGGTCTCCTGGATGGAGTCGCCGATCGCCTTGAACAGCGCCTGCTCGGTCTCGTCCTGGCCGAGGTGGATCGTCAGCTTCTCGCCGTCGGGCCAGCCGCCCGCCTGCTCGAGCGCCGCCTTCGCGGCGTCGGGGTCGAACTCGCACCACTGGCACGTGCCGGCCTCGCCGCCGGGGACACCGTCGGGCACGACCCAGCTGTCCGCGGGCACGCGCTCACCGGGCAGGAGCGCGTCGATGATGCCCTGCCGGTCGATGGCCAGCGAGATCGCCTTGCGGAACTCGACGTCCTTCCACGGGCCGTCCTCGTAGAGCGGGAACGCCAGGTAGGTGAGCGCCGCGCCGGGTCCCTCGACGTACCGCTCCTGCAGGTCGGGGTCGTTCTGCGCAGCCGCGAGCTCCGCGGGCGGCGGGACGGCGAAGTCCAGGTTGCCCGCCTGGAAGTCGGGCCAGTTCTCGGTGCCCGCGTACTCGGTCCACTCGATGGTGCCGTACTCCGGCGTCTCCTCCAGCGAGTAGTCCTCCCACCGGGTCGCCGTGAGGCTCACCCCCTGGTCCCACTGCTCGACCTGGAAGGGCCCGTTGCCGATCGGCTGCACGGCGCACGCCTCGATGTCGTCGAGGCACTCCTGCGCGATCGGGAAGAAGCCGGTGTACCCGAGCATCGTGGCAAAGCCGGCGAACGGGCCGGTGAGCGTGACCTCGAGCGTCTGCGGGTCCACCACCTTGAGCCCGGACAGCGTGTCCGCGGCCGGCTCCTCGGTGACGTTCCCCTCGTCGTCGGTCTCGCCCTGCATCTCCTCGTACCCGGCGATGCGCTCGAAGAAGTAGTTGTTCGCCATGGCGTTCGGGCCGTAGGCGGCGTAGTTCCACGCCCGCGCGAACGCCTCCGCGTCGACCGGCTCGCCGTTCTGGAACGTCAGGTCCGGCTTGATCGTGATGGTCCAGACCGTGTTGTCGTCGCTCTCGATGCTCTCCGCGACGTAGTTGTACGGCTCGGTGGTCTCCGGGTCGTACCGGACCAGTCCGTCGTAGACGACGTCGAGCACGGAGATGTTGTCCCCGACGTTCGAGTCCATCGGCAGCAGCGTCTCGACGTCCTGCGCGAGCGCGAGCCGGAGCGTCGCGTCCGGGTCGCTGCCGCCTCCCCCGCCGCCGTCACCCTCGCCCTCGGTACCGCCCCCGCCGCCCGAACAGCTCGCCAGCACCAGCGCCACCGCTGTCGCCGCGGCCGCCACCGCAGCCTTTCGCCCCATCGTCACCGGCTTCTCCCCACGTCGTGGTCGCCCAAGGCGCCGTTGCCATGCCGTGTTCACGTCGTCGTGCACGTCGCCGCCGACCGCGCTCACGAGCCCGCGACGGCGTTGCCGTGGAACATATCGCCATCATGGCCTCCCGTGGTGAAAATCACTGTTAAGGATCAGTAACGATCGACCGCGTGTCGCGCCCGACGCCAGGCCCGGTCGCGGAAGCAGGCCCGGCTGACTGCCCGCGTCCTCACGGCGGCAGTCCAGGCTCGCGGCGGCAGTCCAGGCTCGCGGCGGCAGTCCAGGCTCGCGGCGGCAGTTCGAACTGCCGCGGTGGGGCGAGACTGCCGCGACGACGCTGTCCCCAGGCCGGGTCCCTCCACAGCCGCGCGTCGGGCGGTGCCGCGACGAGTGCGCACCGAGCACCATCCCAGGCATGAGCGACGACGACCGCGCCCTCCTGATCGCACGGCACCACGACCCCGCAGTGCTGCGGCGCGCGACCGCCGCGCGCGAGATCGAGCGCGTGCGCCGGGGCGCCTACCGCGCGCCACGGGCCGGCACGCGGGACCCGCATGCCCACGCCCGCGACCACCTGGCCGCCGTCCACCAGCAGCTCGACGCCGACCACGTGTTCAGTCACGAGTCCGCGGCCCTCGTCTGGGGCGTGCCGCTATGGGAGACGCCGTCGACGACGCACGTGCTGCAGCGCTCGGGCGCCAGCACGCGATCGGCCCGCGACATCGTGCGACGGCGCGGGTTGCCGGGGCGCTGGGTGCAGCGCGAGGGACTACCGATCACCGACCTGACCCGCACCGTCGTCGACTGCCTCACGACGATGCATCCGCTGGGTGGCCTGGTCGTCGCCGACTGGGCGCTCGGGCACGGTCTCGACCGTGCGGAGGCGGCGCGGCTGCTCGACGGGCGTCGCCGTGGGGTCCGCCGGGCACGCCTCGTGCTCGAGCTGGCCGAGGAGCGGGTCGACCCGCCCTGGGAGACCTGGCTGCGGTACGTGGCGGTGCGGGCCGGCCTGCCGCGCCCGGTGACGCAGTTCCGGGCCGACACGCGCGCCGGACGGTACGAGATCGACGTCGTGTGGCTCGAGCACCGCGTGCTTGCCGAGTTCGACGGCCGGATCAAGTACCGCGACGGCGCGTTCGGACCCGGGTACGACGCCGAGCGAGCGCTGTTCGAGGAGAAGGTGCGCGAGGACGCCATCACCGAGCACCTCGGCGTGCGGCCGCTACGGTTCGTCGCCCGGGACGCCCGGAACCCGGACGGCGTCGCGCGACGCCTGCTCGCCCGGTTCCCGGACGAGGTCCGCCGCGCGGCACGGGTCCACCCGCTGATGCCACCCCCTCGTACGCGGATTTCAGCGAATCGGCCTGTTCGATGGAGCCGTCGGTCTCGATGACGGCGGTGGCGGCGGGCGCGAGCCCGAGGGTCTCGGTGGTGGCGGGC
>NZ_JBHVBO010000295.1:0-3147 GCF_042668085.1 Isoptericola sp. NPDC057391
CAAACAGGCCGTTTGAGGAACAAGTCAGCACGCTCGATGCTGCGGGGCGGGGTCAGCCGACCGGGCGCGCCGGCTCGATCGGGACGCTCGGCAGGTGCTTGGCCGGCAGCGTCTTGGGCCGCCACGACGCGCGCTCGGCCTCGAAGGCCACGATGTCGTCCTCGTGCTGCAGCGTGAGGCCGATGTCGTCGAGGCCCTCCATGAGGCGCCAGCGCGTGTAGTCGTCGATCTGGAACGGCACGGTGACGTCGTCGGCGTGCGCGGTGCGCGCCTCGAGGTCCACGGTCACCTCGGTGCCGGGCTTGGTCTCGAGGATCTTCCAGAGGATCTCGATGTCCTCCTGCGCGACGACGCCGGCCACGAGGCCCTGCTTGCCCGAGTTGCCGCGGAAGATGTCCGCGAACCGGGGCGCGAGCACGACGCGGAAGCCGTAGTCCTTGAGCGCCCAGACGGCGTGCTCGCGGGACGAGCCCGTGCCGAAGTCGGGCCCCGCGACGAGCACGGAGCCGGACTTGTAGGCGTCCTGGTTGAGCACGAACGACGGGTCGCCGCGCCAGGCGGCGAACAGCGCGTCCTCGAAGCCCGTGCGGGTCACGCGCTTGAGGTAGACGGCGGGGATGATCTGGTCGGTGTCGACGTTGCTGCGGCGCAGCGGCACCCCGACGCCCGTGTGGGTGGTGAACTTCTCCATGACGAACTCCTGGACGGTCTTCTGCGACGGGGTGGGGTCAGACGAAGGACGGGGCGGACAGCGGCGCCAGCGGGGAGCCGTCGAACGTCGTGAGGTCGACGTCGCCCTCGAACTCGAGGTCGGCGACCGACGAGAGCGTGCCGCGGACGGCCGTGGCCGCCGCGACGAGCGGCGACACGAGGTGCGTGCGCCCGCCCTTGCCCTGGCGGCCCTCGAAGTTGCGGTTCGACGTCGACGCGGCGCGCTCGCCCGGCTGGAGCTGGTCGGGGTTCATGCCGAGGCACATCGAGCAGCCGGCGTTGCGCCACTCCGCGCCGAACTCCTTGAAGATGACGTCCAGGCCCTCGGCCTCCGCCTGCAGGCGCACGCGCGCCGAGGCGGGCACGACGAGCACGCGCACGTCGTCGGCCTTGTGCCGACCCTGCAGCACCTTGGCCACCGACCGGAGGTCCTCGATGCGGCCGTTGGTGCAGGAGCCGATGAAGACCGTGTCGACCTTGACGTCGCGCAGCGGCGTGCCGGCCTCGAGGCCCATGTACTCCAGCGCCCGCTCGGCGGCGACGCGCTCGTTCTCGTCCGCGATCTCGGACGGGACCGGCACGGACGCCGACAGCGGCAGGCCCTGGCCCGGGTTGGTGCCCCACGTGACGAACGGCTCGAGGTCGGCCGCCTCCAGCACCACCTCGGCGTCGAACTCGGCGTCGTCGTCGCTGCGCAGCGTCTTCCAGTACTCGACGGCGGCGTCCCAGTCCTCGCCCTCGGGCGCGTGCGGGCGCCCCTGGAGGTAGTCGAACGTCGTCTGGTCGGGCGCGATCATGCCCGCGCGGGCGCCGGCCTCGATGGACATGTTGCAGATGGTCATCCGCGCCTCCATCGAGAGCTTGCGGATGGCCTCGCCGCGGTACTCGAGCACGTAGCCCTGACCGCCGCCGGTGCCGATCTTGGCGATGATCGCCAGGATGATGTCCTTGCTGGTGGCGCCCGGGGGCAGCTCGCCGTTCACCGTGATCGCCATCGTCTTGAACGGGGCGAGCGGCAGGGTCTGCGTGGCGAGCACGTGCTCGACCTCGGAGGTGCCGATGCCGAAGGCCAGCGCGCCGAACGCGCCGTGCGTCGAGGTGTGCGAGTCGCCGCACACGACGGTCAGGCCGGGCATGGTCAGGCCGAGCTGCGGGCCCACCTGGTGGACGATGCCCTGGTCGGCGTCGCCGAGCGAGTGGATGCGGACGCCGAACTCGCGCGCGTTGTTGCGCAGCGTGTCGATCTGCGTGCGGCTCGTGAGGTCCGCGATCGGCAGGTCGATGTCGAGCGTCGGGGTGTTGTGGTCCTCGGTCGCGATCGTGAGATCGGGACGACGGACGGGACGCCCGGCGAGGCGCAGCCCCTCGAACGCCTGCGGGCTCGTCACCTCGTGCACGAGGTGCAGGTCGATGTAGAGGAGGTCGGGCGCCCCGTCGCTGCCACGGCGCACCAGGTGCGCCTCCCAGACCTTCTCCGCCAGCGTGCCGGCCATCATGTGCTCCTCGTCCGCCGCGTCGCCGCGGCCGTCGTGCGTGTGCTGTGAACTCGGTGGATATCGTCGGTCGGAACCCACCGGGCTCGTACCGTGAGACGGTCCCGTCCCGTGAGATGCCGTCCCCGACTTGCAATCTCAGTGACTGAGACGTCAATATCGTCCTATGGACGATACTAGCGGAGTCGGCGTACTCGACAAGGCCGCGTCCGTGCTGGGCGCTCTGGAGGCTGGTCCCGCCACTCTGGCGCAGCTGGTCTCCTCGACCGGGCTCGCCCGACCCACGGCGCACCGCCTCGCCGTCGCCCTCGAGCACCACCGTCTCGTGGGCCGCGACATGCAGGGCCGGTTCGTGCTCGGACCGCGCCTCAACGAGCTCGCGACGGCGGCCGGCGAGGACCGGCTGCTCGCCGCGGCCAACCCCGTGCTCACAGCACTGCGCGACCACACGGGCGAGAGCGCACAGCTCTACCGGCGCCAGGGCGACCACCGCGTCTGCGTGGCCGCGGCCGAGCGGCCGGTCGGCCTGCGCGACTCGATCCCCGTGGGCGCCACCCTCACCATGCACGCGGGGTCCGCGGCGCAGATCCTCCTCGCCTGGGAGGAGCCGGACCGCCTGCACCGCGGCCTGCGCGAGGCCGTGTTCACCGCGACGATCCTGTCCGGCGTCCGACGCCGCGGCTGGGCGCAGTCGGTCTCGGAACGCGAGCTCGGCGTCGCGTCCGTCTCGGCGCCGGTCCGCGGGCCGTCCGGCCGGGTCGTGGCGTCCGTGTCCGTCTCCGGGCCGGTCGAGCGCCTCACCCGCCAGCCCGGTCGCCTGCACTCCGCCGCCGTCGTCTCCGCCGCCAACCGCCTGACCGAGGTGCTGCGCCGCGCCGGCGAGTGACCCGCATCCCCCGTCAGCACCGACACCTGCACCGATACCCGCAGCAGCACCGGGCCC
>NZ_JBHVBO010000296.1:0-3074 GCF_042668085.1 Isoptericola sp. NPDC057391
GGCGTGCTTGGTCGCGTTGGCGACGAGCTCCGCGACCGCGAAGTAGGAGATCGCGGTGACGCTCGGCGGCAGGTCGGCGCCGTCGAGCCCGACGGCGTGCACCCGCACCGGCAGCGCAGCCCGCGCGGCGAGCGTCTCGAGGGCGACGGAGAGCCCGGCGTCCAGCGCGGGCGGGCGGATGCCGCGGGCGAGCTCGCGCAGCTCGGCGAGCGTGTCCTTCGTGCTGGAGTGGGCCGTCTCGAGCACCGCAGCGAGCTCCGCCGTGTCGACACCGTCGGTGCCGTCGCGCAGCAGCTCGCGCGCCTCGCCGATCTGCATCGCGACGGCGACGAGGTGCGCCTGTGTGCCGTCGTGCAGGTCGCGCTCGATGCGGCGCAGGCGCTCGTCGGCGTCCTCCACCGTCACGGCGCGGGCCCGCTCGGCGTACGCCACCCGCAGGCTGGCGCGTGTGGGGCTGAGCAGGCCCTCGGCCAGCAGCCGGAACAGGCCCACGAACAGCGACTGCACCTGCGGCCACAGGTACAGCAGGATCACGCCGACGGCCACGAGGAGCGCCTGGCGCGCCGGGGTGTCCACGAACCAGTCCGTGCCGAACGACGCGCCCCGGTGCCACGTGCCGTCCCCCGCCTGCTGCAGCGGCAGCCAGCGGGACCAGAACCAGTGGGTCATCCCGCCGAGCGCCACGGCGAGGAACACCGTGCTCACGACGAACGACACGATCGCCAGCGGGAACGTCACCACCATGTACAGCAGCGCACGCCACGCGGTCGCGTCGGCGAACATGCTGCCCACCCGGCGCCAGAACCCCTTGCGCGGCTGGCGTGGCATCGGCTCCGCGATCTGCACGCCCAGGTACCGCACCGCCATCCGGCGGTACATCGATCCCCAGCCACGCGCGCCCAGCAGCAGCCCGCCCCCGACCAGGAGGCCGACGATCGTCACGGCCGCCGGCACCAGCAACGACACCGTCAGCAGGGCGTAGGCCAGCGCGAACGGCGCGAGCAGCAGCGCGAGCCACAGGAAGCCGTACTTCCGCCACGTGCGGCGGTCGAACGGCGCGAGGAGGAACGGCGGCGCCCCGTCGTGCGGCGACCGCGGGGAGGCCGCCGGGCGCGCCGCCGTCTGCGCGGTCGACGGCGGTGCGGTCGACGACGGTGCGGACTGCGGGGTCGCGGGCGGCGGCACCTGGCCGTCGGTGGACGTCATGCTGGTCATGCTTCCAGGCTGCCGCCCGCGACGCCGAGCCGATAACCGGACGGCCACCCTGCGCACGGGGGCTGTCCCCCGTGCCCGCCCGGCGACCTGTCAGGGCCAGGAGCACCAGAACATGCGCGTGGCCCTGACAGCTCGCCGCGACGACGAGCAGTCAGGGCCACGTGCACAGGAACCCGGTCCTGGACCTGACAGGTCAGTAGCGGTAGTGGTCCGCCTTGTACGGGCCCTCCACCGGTACGCCGATGTACTCGGCCTGCTCCTTGCTCAGCTCGGTGAGCCGCACGCCGAGGGCGTCGAGGTGCAGGCGGGCGACCTTCTCGTCGAGCACCTTGGGCAGGCGGTACACCTGGCGCTCGTACTGGCGCTCCTCGGCCGGGCGGGCCATGTCGGCGAACAGCTCCATCTGGCCGATCACCTGGTTGGCGAACGAGTTCGACATGACGAAGGACGGGTGCCCGGTCGCGTTGCCCAGGTTGAGCAGGCGCCCCTCGGACAGCACGATGATCGACCGACCCGGGCGCTCCACCCCGTCCGGGCCGACGCCGGCGGGCAGCGTCCACTCGTGCACCTGCGGCTTGATCTCGGTCTTCACGACGCCCGGCACGGCGGCGAGCCCGGCCATGTCGATCTCGTTGTCGAAGTGTCCGATGTTGCCGACCACGGCCTTGTCCTTGAGCGCGAGCATGTGCTCGGTGCGCACGACGTCCTTGTTGCCGGTGGTGGTGATGACGAAGTCCGCCTCGCCGATCACGTCGTCGAGCCGGGCGACCTGGAAGCCGTCCATCGCCGCCTGCAGCGCGCAGATCGGGTCCACCTCGGACACGATGACGCGCGCGCCCTGCCCACGGAACGCCTCCGCGGCGCCCTTGCCGACGTCGCCGTAGCCGCACACGAACGCGACCTTGCCGCCGATGAGGATGTCGGTGGCGCGGTTGATGCCGTCGGGCAGCGAGTGGCGGATGCCGTACTTGTTGTCGAACTTCGACTTCGTGACCGAGTCGTTGACGTTGATCGCCGGGAAGATCAGCTCCCCCGCCTCGGCGAGGTGGTAGAGCCGGTGCACGCCCGTCGTCGTCTCCTCCGTGACGCCGCCGATGCTCTGCGCGACCGTCGTCCAGCGCAGGGGGTCGGAGTCGAGGGCCCGGCGCAGCACGCCGCGCACGACGTTCATCTCGTGCGTGTGGTCGGGCTCCCCCGGCAGGGTGTCGGGCGGCACGACGCCGGCACGCTCGTACTGCAGGCCGAGGTGCACGAGCATCGTGGCGTCGCCGCCGTCGTCGAGGATGAGGTTGGGGCCACCCTGCCCGTTCTCCGCCCCCGGCCACACGAGGATCTGCTCGGTGCAGTCCCAGTACTCCTCGAGGCTCTCGCCCTTCCAGGCGAACACGGGCACGCCCTGCGGGTCCTCGGGGGTGCCGTGCGGGCCGACGACGATCGCGGCGGCCGCCTCGTCCTGCGTGCTGAAGATGTTGCAGCTGGCCCAGCGGACCTCGGCGCCGAGCGCGACCAGCGTCTCGATGAGGACGGCGGTCTGGACCGTCATGTGCAGGGAGCCGGCGATGCGGGCGCCCGCCAGCGGCTGCGCCTCACCGTACTCGGCGCGCAGCGCCATGAGGCCGGGCATCTCGTGCTCGGCGAGGCGGATCTGGTGCCGGCCGGCCTCCGCCAGCGCGAGCGAGCGCACCTTGTAGCGGCCGGGAACCTCGTCGAAGCCCGTCGTGCCGGGTGCCTCAGCGGTCGTGGACATGGTCGCCCTCCTGGACGTCTCGGGGTCATGTCGGTCGCGCTGGGGGCTCCCGTCTGCGCGGTGGGCGCACCACGGCGCCCACCGCCCAGGGTATCCGTGCCCGTCGTGAGGG
>NZ_JBHVBO010000297.1:0-3069 GCF_042668085.1 Isoptericola sp. NPDC057391
CCATCCCGCGGTCGGCGGCTTCGTCGTGTCCGGGCGCCCGCCGCGTCAGGGCGGCGGACGGTCACCAGATGCGGACCCGCTCCTCGGGCGCGAGCCACAGCGCGTCGTCGGGGCCCACGCCGTAGGTGGCGTGGAACTCGTCGATGTTGCGCAGGACGCCGTTGCAGCGGAACTCGTTGGGGGAGTGCGGGTCCGTGGCGATGCGGCGCACCACCTCCTCGTCGCGGCCCTTGGACTGCCACACCTGCGCCCAGCCCAGGAAGACGCGCTCCAGGCCGGTGAGACCGTCGATGACGGGGGCGTCCTCGAGCGAGGTGCCGAGCGCGATGCGGTACGCCTTGATCGCGATGGACAGGCCGCCCAGGTCGCCGATGTTCTCGCCGATGGTCAGCGCCCCGTTGACGTGCGGGCCGTCGGCGGGCAGCTGCGTCGGCCGGAAGCCGTCGTACTGCGCGATGAGGGCCTTCGTCCGCTTCTCGAACTCCGTGCGGTCGGTCTCGGTCCACCAGTCCTCGAGGCGTCCGTCGCCGTCGTACTTGGACCCCTGGTCGTCGAAGCCGTGGCCGATCTCGTGCCCGATGACGCCGCCGATGCCGCCGTAGTTCACGGCGTCGTCCGCGTCGGGGTCGAAGAACGGCGGCTGCAGGATCGCCGCCGGGAAGACGATCTCGTTCATGCCCGGGTTGTAGTAGGCGTTGACGGTCTGCGGCGTCATGAACCACTCGTCGCGGTCGATCGGGCGACCGATCTTGCCGAGCTCGTGGTCCTGCTCGAACGCGTGCGCCCGCCGGACGTTGCCGACGAGGTCGGCGGCGTCGACCACGAGGGCGGAGTAGTCGCGCCACTTCACCGGGTAGCCCACCTTGGGGGTGAACCGCTCGAGCTTGGCGAGCGCCTTCACCTTCGTCTCGGGCGTCATCCAGTCGAGCGCCTCGATGGACTCGCGGTACGCGGCCACGAGGTTCGCGACGAGGACGTCCATCCGCTCCTTGTGCTCCGGCGGGAAGTGGCGGGCCACGTACTGCTCGCCGACGGCCTCGCCGAGCGCCCGCTCGACGAGCGCGACCCCGCGCTTCCACCGGTCGCGCACCTCCTGGGCGCCCGACAGCGTGCGGCCGTAGAAGTCGAAGTTGGCCTCGACGGTGGCGTCGTCGAGGTAGGCGGCGCGCGCCGTGATCAGGTGGTACGCGGCCCACAGCTTCCAGTCCGCCAGGGGCTCCGTCCGCCACAGCTCGGCGAAGCCGGTCGCGAACGACGGCTCCCGCACGACCAGGGCGTCCAGCGACCCGGCGGGCGCGCCGAGCGCCGCCGCCCACGCGCGCCAGTCGAAGCCGGGCGCCCGCTCGACCAGGTCGGCGAGCGTCATCGGGTTGTAGGTGAGGTCGGCGTCGCGGTCGCGCACGACGTCCCAGTGGTGGGCGGCGAGCTTCGTCTCCAGCGCGAGCACGCGCGCGGCGGCGTCCTCGGGGTCGGCGCCCCACGCGGACGTGGCGGTGACGCCGGCGAGGCGCAGCATGCGCGCCAGGTGCGGCGCGTACTTGTCGCGGACGGGCGCGTACTGGTCCTCGCGGTAGTACGCCTCGTCGGGCAGGCCCAGGCCGCCCTGCACGAGGTAGGTCACGTACGTCTCGGGGTCCTTGGCGTCGTTGTCGACGTAGAACGCGACGGCGCCGCCCCCGCCGGTGCGCTGCAGGGCGCCGAGCACGTCGACGAGCTCGGCGGGCGACGTGGCGGCCGCGATCTGGGCGAGCTCGGCGGCGATCGGCTCGGTGCCGAGCTGCTGCACGCGGTCGGCGTCGAGGAAGCTCGCGTACAGCGCGCCGATCTTCGCGGGGGTGGACGCGGGGTCGAGGTCGTCCGTGGCGGCGAGGTCGGTGATGATCTCCCGGACACGCTCCTCCGACAGGTCGTGCAGCGCGCGGAACGCGCCGTCCATGGCGCGGTCGGCGGGGATCTCGTGCTGGGCGATCCAGCGCCCGTTGACGTGGCGGTACAGGTCGTCCTGCGGGCGGACGGCCTGGTCGAGTGCGCTGAGGTCGATGCCGGACCGCAGCCCGGTGGCGTCGGCAGTCATGGCGTCACCCTACGGCGCGCCGCCCACGCGTGGGGCGGTTCGCTCCCCGCGGGCGACCCGGGGGAGCGGCGTGGGGGAGAATGACCGCATGCGTCTGCACATCGCCGCCGATCACGCCGGATACGAGCTCAAGACCCACCTCGTGGACCACCTGCGCGCCGCGGGCCACGACGTCGTCGACCACGGCGCCCACGAGTACGACGCGCAGGACGACTACCCCGCGTTCTGCATCAGCGCGGGCGAGGCCGTGGTCGCGGAGCCGGGCTCGCTGGGCATCGTCATCGGCGGCTCGGGGAACGGGGAGCAGATCGCCGCGAACAAGGTCGTCGGGGTGCGCGCCGTGCTGGCCTGGTCGCTGGAGACGGCGACGCTCGGGCGCCAGCACAACGACGCCAACGTCATCGCGGTCGGCGGCCGGATGCACTCGCTCCAGGAGGCGACGTCCTTCGTCGAGGCGTTCGTCGCCGAGCCGTTCAGCGGCGACGCCCGCCACCAGCGCCGCATCGACAAGATGGCCGCGTACGAGGCGTCCCACGACGTCTCCGCCATCGCCTGAAGACTCGCTGACGTGCCCGAGGGTCACACCGTCCACCGCCTCGCGCGCGCCCTGGACGGGCTGTTCGGCGGCGAGGCGCTCGCCGTGTCCAGCCCGCAGGGGCGGTTCGCGGGCGGTGCCGCGCTGCTCGACGGCCGCCGGCTGGTGACCGCCGAGGCGTGGGGCAAGCAGCTCTTCTGCGCCTTCGCGCCCGACCGGGCAGGCAGAGGGCCTGCCAAGGCGAGCCGAGAGCCTGACACCCCGGACGACGCCCGGTGGCTGCGGGTGCACCTGGGCCTGTACGGGGCGTGGACGTTCGCCGGCGACGGCAGCGCCGACGTCGTGCACGCGATCGGCGCGCCGCGCCGACGGATCGGGGAGCGCGAGACGACGCCGGACGACGGCGGCCCGGGAGCCGCCGCAGCCGCCGGCGCCGCGGGGGAGTGGGTCCCGCCCGCCC
>NZ_JBHVBO010000298.1:0-3004 GCF_042668085.1 Isoptericola sp. NPDC057391
GGCCCAGCCGCCGGGGCGCCGACGCGCGGGATCTGGGAGGATGGGACGCCGTGTCGACCCCTGAACCCCCGGCCCCTGCCGCGCTGCTGCGCCGCGCCCTCGCCGTGCTGACCGAGATGGCCCCCGCGGCCGTCGAGCTGGGCGAGGTGTTCCGTGCCGCCGGGCACGAGCTCGCGCTGGTCGGCGGGCCCGTCCGCGACGCCTTCCTCGGCCGCACCAGCAACGACCTGGACTTCGCGACCTCCGCCTCGCCCGACGAGACACAGGCCCTGCTGGCCCGCTGGGGCGACGCCCACTGGGACATCGGCAAGGAGTTCGGCACCATCGGCGCGCGGAGGTTCGCGCGCACCGGCCGCGGGGGGCCCGACGGGGGCGACGTCGTCGTCGAGGTCACCACCTACCGCAGCGACGAGTACGACCCGGCCTCCCGCAAGCCCGTCGTGGCGTTCGGGGACACGCTCGACGGCGACCTGTCGCGGCGGGACTTCACCGTCAACGCGATGGCGGTGCGGCTGCCGGACCTCACGTTCGTCGACCCGTTCGACGGGCTGTCCGACCTGGCCCGCGGCGTGCTGCGCACGCCGATCGCGCCGGAGCGGTCGTTCGACGACGACCCGTTGCGGATGATGCGTGCCGCGCGCTTCGCCGCCCAGCTCGGTTTCGCCGTCGAGACCTCGACCCGGCAGGCGATCGTGGACATGGCGGGCCGGATCGACATCGTCTCCGCCGAGCGGGTGCAGGCCGAGATCTCGAAGCTGCTGCTCAGCGACCGACCCCGCGCCGGCCTCGAGGTGCTGGTCGACACGGGCCTGGCCGACCACGTGCTGCCCGAGCTGCCCGCGCTGCGGCTGGAGATCGACGAGCACCACCGCCACAAGGACGTCTACCAGCACTCGCTCACGGTGCTGGAGCAGGCGATCGCGCAGGAGACCGGCCCCGAGGGCCCGGTGCCCGCGCCCGACCTCGTGCTGCGCCTCGCGTCGCTGCTGCACGACGTCGGCAAGCCGGCCACCCGCCGCTTCGAGCCCGGCGGAGGCGTGAGCTTCCACCACCACGAGGTGGTCGGCGCCAAGCTGGTGGCCAAGCGGCTGCGCGCGCTGAAGTACGAGAAGCAGGTGGTCAAGGACGTGGCGCGGCTCGTGGAGCTGCACCTGCGCTTCCACGGCTACGGCGACGGGCAGTGGACCGACTCCGCGGTGCGCCGCTACGTCACCGACGCGGGCCCGCTGCTGGAGCGCCTGCACCGGCTCACGCGTGCCGACTCCACGACGAGGAACAAGCGCAAGGCGCAGCGCCTCGCCGACTCGTACACGGACCTCGAGCGTCGCATCGCGGCCCTGCGGGAGCAGGAGGAGATCGACGCGATCCGCCCGGACCTGGACGGCTCGCAGATCATGGCGATCCTCGGCATCGCGCCCGGGCCCGCCGTCGGGCAGGCGTACAAGCACCTGCTCGGCCTGCGGATGGAGCACGGGCCGCTCGGCGAGGAGCGCGCCGCGCAGGAGCTGCGCGCCTGGTGGGCGGGCCGCGAGGCCTGACCGACCCTCCCGCGGCCGCCCGCCGCGGGTCTATCCTCACGCTTGCGCGCGGGCCCGACGGCGAGCCCCGGAGCGCGACGAGCGGAGGCTGGGCATGAGCGGGTCCGGTGTGGCGTCGGGTGGTGCGTCCGGCGGCGTCGGCGGCGTCGGCGGTGTCGGCGGTGTCGGCGGCGGTGACGCCGCCGACCGGCGCGCACGCCTCGTCGTGACGGCGTTCTACCTGGTGCAGGGCATGTGCTTCGCGGGGCTCCTGGCACAGGTGCCCACGCTGCAGCACGACCTCGCCGTGTCGGACGGCACGCTGACGCTCATCCTGCTGCTGGTGCCGGTCGTGGCCGGCGTCGGCAGCGTGCTGGCCGGCGCCCTTGCGCCGCGGGTCGGCAGCGCCCGTTTGCTCCACGTGTGCGGGCCGCTCGTGGCGCTCGCCGTGCTGGGCGCGGGCCTGGCGCCGACCGTCGCGGCCCTCTACCCCGTGGTCGCGGCGGTCGGCCTGCTGCTGGGCCTCGTGGACGCGAGCATGAACATGCAGGGCGTGGAGGTGGAGCAGCGCTACGGCCGCAGCCTGCTCAACTCCTTCCACGGCGCGTGGAGCGTGGGCGGCATCCTCGGGTCCCTGGCGGCCGTGCTGGCGCACTCGCTCGGCTGGTCGCTCGCCGCCGGGCTGGGGCTGGTCGCCGCGGTGGCGGTCACCGTCGACCTCGTCGCGACGGCGGCGCACGGCGGTGTGCCGCGCGCACCGGGGCGGGAGACGGTGCCGGGCCTGGTGCTGGCGGAGCAGCCCGCTGCCGTCACCCCTCGGCCGGACGCCGGCGCGTCGCGTGCCGCCCGCCCGCCGTGGGGGCCGCTGGTGCTGGTGGGCCTCGCCGTGACGATCGTGTACGTCGCGGACTCGGCAACGTCGAACTGGTCCACCAAGTACATCCAGGACGCGCTGGGCGCGGCGGCGAACGTGGCGCCGCTGGGGCTCGCCGCGTACCTGGGCTGCCAGCTGATCGGGCGGCTCGCGGCCGACCGACAGGTCAATCGGTTCGGGCCGGTCGCGCCCGTGGCGGTCGGCGGCATCGTCGGGGCGGCGGGCCTCGCCGCGGTGACGCTCGCGCCGAGCCCGTGGGTGGCCGTCGTCGGCTTCGGGCTGACCGGGCTCGGCCTGAGCGTCGTGGTGCCGCTGTCGTTCTCCGTGGCGGGCCGCCTCGACCCCGACGGCACGGGCGTCGCCGTCGCGTGCGTGAACCTCTTCAACTACGTGGGGTTCGTGGTCGGGGCGGGGCTGATCGGCGGCGTCGCCGAGCTGCTGAGCCTGCGGCTCGCGTTCGCCGTCCCCGCGCTGCTGGCGCTCGGGGTCATCGCGCTGGCACCCGCGTTCCGGGTCGCGGCCCGCGACGACGTCGGCTCGCCGGCCGTGACGCGCTGACGGGCGGGGGTCGGCGGGGACGACGACGGGCGGCCACCGTCGAGAGACGGTGACC
>NZ_JBHVBO010000299.1:0-2981 GCF_042668085.1 Isoptericola sp. NPDC057391
AGGCCGCACCACTGCGGCCTCGTCCGAGCCTCTCTATCTCGCGAGTTCGCCTTCTCTATCTCGGCGCGTCGTCAGGCGTCGGCGTGCGCGTGCTCGTCGTCGAAGTTGCCGGTGACGAGGAAGGTGATGCGGCGCGCGACGGAGACGCCGTGGTCGCCGAACCGCTCGTAGTACCGGCCGAGCAGCGTGACGTCGACCGTCTGCTGGGTGGTGCCGGTCCACTCGGGGTCGAGCGTGGCGGCGAAGGTGTCCTGGTGCAGGGCGTCGAGGAGGTCGTCGTCCTGCTGCACCTCGGCGGCGAGGGCGACGTCGCGCGTGGCGAGCAGCGCCGTCGTGCGCTGCGCGACGTGCACCGCCGCGTCGTGCATCTTGACGAACGTCTCGCGCGCGGGCTCGGGCACCGCCTGGGCGGGGTACCGGCCGCGGGCGATCTCGGCCACGTGCCGGGCGAGGTCGCCCATGCGCTCGAGCGAGGCGCTGATGCGCAGCGCCGAGATGACGATCCGCAGGTCCGTCGCCACGGGCTGCTGCTGCGCGAGCAGGTGCACGCAGCGCTCGTCGAGCTCGCTCTCGAGCCGGTCGATCGCGTGGTCGGAGGCGATCACCTCCTGCGCGAGCTGGTGGTCGGCCTCCAGCAGGGCTTCGCCCGCGCGCCGGACGGCCGACTCGACGAGCCGGCTCATCTCGATGAGGTCGTCGCCGACCTGGCGCAGCTCGGCCTCGAAGATCTCTCGCATCGCTGTCCTCTCGGAAGAAGGGGTCTGCTGCCAGCCTGACACGCCCCGTGGACATGCCGGGGGCGCCCAGGTGAACTCCGGGCGGGTCGAAGGTGAACAGTGGGCGACGGCTCGCTGAGCAGTTCCGCTCCGCGACGGATTCCCGGGGCGCCGCGACCTACGCTTGCCATGTGGACGGAATCATCCAGGGCGTGACCGCGGTCGTCGCGGGCATCTTCGGCGTCGTGGTGGGCGTGGTCGCGACCCTCGCCTTCCGCTTCTCCGAGCGTGTCCAGCGCCGGTCGCCCGAGGCAGCCCCCGCCGAGCTGGACGAGGGGCTCGTCCGCGTGCTCGCGGTGCTGCGGTCGGCCGCGGTGGTCCTGGACGAGGAGGACGACGTCGTGCGCGCGTCCCCGCCGGCGTACGCGCTGGGGGTGGTGCGCAACGACGCGCTGCAGCACCCGGCGATCGTCGACCTGGTGCGCGAGGTGCGCCGCGACGGCGTGATCCGCGAGAAGGAGCTCGAGCTGCCGCGTGGGCCGATCGGCTCGGGCACGGTGCTGCTGCAGGTCCGGGTGGCGCCCGTCGGCCCGGACAAGCTGCTCGTGCTCGCCGAGGACCGCACCGAGGCCCGCCGCGTGGAGGCCATCCGCCGAGACTTCGTCGTCAACGTCTCGCACGAGCTCAAGACGCCGGTCGGGGCGCTCGCCCTGCTCGCGGAGACCGTGCAGGACGCCGCGGACGACCCGGTCGCGGTACGGCGCTTCACCGAGCGGATGCAGGCCGAGGCGCAGCGCCTGTCCGCCCTGGTGCACGAGATCATCGAGCTGTCGCGCCTGCAGGTGGCGGGCGCGCTGCAGGAGGTCACGACGATCCCGGTGCGCGACGTCGTCGCGGAGGCCGTGGACCGCGCCCGCACCACCGCGCAGGGGAAGAACATCGCGATCACGGTCGGCGGCACGGCCGACGTCCTCGTGTACGGCGACCACAACCTGCTCGTCACCGCGGTGCGCAACCTGCTCGACAACGCCGTGGCCTACTCGCCGGAGAACACCCGCGTCGGGGTCGGCGTGCGCGTGCGCGGCGGCTTGGTCGAGATCGACGTCGTCGACCAGGGCGTGGGCATCGCCGCCGACGAGCAGGACCGCGTCTTCGAGCGCTTCTACCGCGTCGACCCGGCGCGTTCCCGCGACACGGGCGGTACCGGGCTGGGCCTGAGCATCGTCAAGCACGTCGCGGCCGACCACGGCGGCGACGTGCAGATCTGGTCCGAGCCCGGCAAGGGCTCGACGTTCACCCTGCGCATCCCCGCGGCCGACGTGCCGCAGGAGCTCCCGCGGGACGCCCCCGAGGACGTCACCGGGCCGGCGGACGAGCGCACCCCGCAGCACAACCATCAGCACACCCATGGCACGACGGACGAGGAGGTAGGTGCGTGACGCGCATCCTGGTGGTCGAGGACGAGGAGTCGTATCGCGACCCCCTGACATATCAGCTCACCCGCGAGGGCTTCGAGGTCGTGGAGGCCTCGAACGGGGTCGACGCGCTCGCCGCCTACGACGACGGCGGCGCCGACCTGGTGCTGCTCGACCTCATGCTGCCCGGGCTGTCCGGCACGGAGGTGTGCCGGGAGCTGCGGCAGCGCGGCGACGTGCCCGTCATCATGCTCACGGCCAAGGACTCGGAGATCGACAAGGTCGTGGGCCTCGAGCTCGGCGCCGACGACTACGTCACCAAGCCGTACTCCTTCCGCGAGCTGCTGGCCCGCATGCGCGCGGTGATGCGCCGCCGCGGCCCCGCGGCCCCGGAGGCGGCGTCGAACGGGCACGACGACGACGGCGAGCCCGTGCTCGAGGTCGGCCCGGTGCGGATGGACGTGGAGCGCCACACCGTCACGGTGGGCGGCGACGCCGTCTCCCTGCCGCTCAAGGAGTTCGACCTGCTGGAGCTGCTGCTGCGCAACGCCGGCCGGGTGCTCACCCGCGGGCAGCTCATCGACCGGGTCTGGGGGGCGGACTACGTGGGTGACACGAAGACGCTCGACGTTCACGTGAAGCGCATCCGCTCCAAGATCGAGGCCGACCCGGGCGCCCCGCAGCTCCTGCTCACCGTCCGCGGCCTGGGCTACAAGCTCGCGGACGAGCCCGCCTGACCCTGCCGAGATAGAGAGGGCTCCCCGCCGAGATAGAGAGGAGCCCGCGCTCGCAGTCGGCCATGACGGGCCACAGCTCAGCACTGCCGGTCATCCGCCGCGCCGCCCGGAAC
>NZ_JBHVBO010000300.1:0-2944 GCF_042668085.1 Isoptericola sp. NPDC057391
GTCCGCCCCCTCTCTATCTCGGCGAGACGCCTTCTCTATCTCGGCTCCGGGATCACCAGCGGTCGTGCACGTGCTCCCTGATCGCCTCGTCGTAGATCTCACGCACCCCCGACGTGAACAGCGGACCCAGGACACCTGCGTCGCCGGCGGCGGCGTTGAGCCGCGCCTGCTCAGGGCTGCGCGCGCCCGGGATGACCGTGGAGACGCCGGGCTGCTGCCACACCCAGGCGATGGCCGCCTGCGCCGGCGTGAGGTCCTGGTTCAGCGCCGAGCCGGCGAGCTCCGTGAAGCGGGCCGCCGCGTCGACGCCGACGTCGAACGGTACGCCGGAGAACGTCTCGCCGACGTCGAAGGCCTTGCCCTCGCGGTTGAACGTGCGGTGGTCGTCCTCCGAGAAGGTCGTCTCGTGGGTGTACCGCCCCGACAGGAGGCCGGAGGCCAGCGGCACCCGCGCGATGATGCCCACGCCGGCGGCGGAGGCCGCGGGCAGCACCTGCTCCAGCGGCTTGAGCCGGAACGCGTTGAGGATGATCTGCACGGTCGCGACGCCCGGGCGCGCGATGGCGGTGAGCGCCTCCTCGACCGTCTCCACGGAGACGCCGTAGGCGGCGGTCGCGCCGTCGGCCACGAGGGTGTCCAGCGCGTCGTACACCTCGTCGTCGGAGTAGACCGAGGTGGGCGGGCAGTGCAGCTGCACGAGGTCGAGGGTCTCGACGCCGAGGTTCCGGCGCGACCGGTCGGTCCACTCGCGGAAGTTCGGCAGGACGTAGTTCTCCGGCACCTGGTCCATCCGCCGGCCCATCTTCGTGGCCACGGTGATCCCGTCGTCACGGTGGTCGGCGAGGAAGGCCCCGAGGGCCTGCTCGCTCCGGCCGTCGCCGTAGACGTCCGCGGTGTCGAAGAATGTCACGCCGGACTCGAACGCGGCATCCAGCACCGACCGGGCCTGGTCGTCGTCGACCGTCCCCCAGTCGGCCCCCAGCTGCCAGGTTCCCAGGCCGACGACCGACACCAGCCGACCGGTGCGGCCGAGCACCTGTTTCTCCATCGTTCCCCCGTTCGGTGGCGCCGTGCGTCCTGGGGACCCGCGGCGCGGACCCCTCGCGCGCGAGGGGACGTCTCGTCAGATATCTGGCTCCCCTACGCTACGACGCCCGCACCGATCCGGCGTGCCGACTACGGTGTGAGCGTGAACACCGCTGACTCCCCCGCCGTCCCCGCCCCGTCGGGCCGGCAGTTCCGCATCTCCTCCGGCGAGCACCGGGCCACCGTCACCGAGGTCGGGGCGATGGTGCGCGAGTACACCGTCGCCGGCCGCGACGTGTTCGTGCCGTTCGCCGAGGACGAGGCGGCCCCCGTCTTCAACGCCGCCGTCCTCGCCCCGTGGCCGAACCGCCTGCGCGACGGCGCCTACACGACCGACGGCGTCCGGCACCAGGTCGCCGTGAGCGAGCCCGACCGCGGGACGGCGCTGCACGGCCTCGTGTGCTGGTACCGCTGGACGCCGGTCGAGGTGGCGGACGACGCGGTGACGCTCGAGCTCGCCCTCCCCGCGCAGAAGGGCTGGCCCTTCCAGCTCGTGCTCCGGACCCGTTACGCGGTGTCCGACGCCGGCCTGGAGGTCGTGGTCAGCGCGCGCAACGTCGGCGCCGGGACCGCGCCGTACGGCGTGGGTTTCCACCCGTGGCTGTCCACCGGCGGGGCCGCCCTGGACGACTGCACGGTCAGCCTGGACGCCACGACGCACGTCACCGTCGACGACCGACTGCTGCCGACGGGCACCGAGCCCGTCGCCGGCCCGTACGACCTGCGCGCCACGCGGTCGCTCGCCGGCCTGGACCTCGACGACGCGTGGACGGGTGCCACCCGCGACGACTCCGGGCTCTCGTGGGCCCGGCTCGGCCGCCCCGACGGGAGCACCGCCGCGATCTGGATGGACGGTTCCATGGACTGCTGGCAGGTCTGCTCGGCGGACCACATCGACGGCTACGAGCGGTTCGGCCTCGCCGCCGAGCCGATGAGCTGCGTGGCCGACGCGTTCAACACCGGCGAGCGCCTGGTCCGCCTCGCCCCCGGCGACGAGCACGTCGTGCGCTGGGGCGCCACCCTCGTCTGACGAGTTGTCAGGGCCACGGCCACGTATACCGCGCTGTGGCCCTGACAACTCGGGGAGCCGCGCGGCGTGGGATCCTGCGTCGCGGCCGGGCGTGCGGCGACAATGGCCGCGCAACTGCGAGACAGGACTTGGACGGTGAAGGCTCAGTGACCCAGACCGAGGTGCGCATCTGCGTCGTGGGCGACGAGCTCAGCGTGGGCGTCGGGGACGCCCGCGCCCTGGGGTGGACGGGGCGCGTCATGGCCCGGACCCGCTTCGGGCGCCCGGCGATGGCGTTCACGCTCGCCGTACCCGGGGAGACCAGCTCGGCGCTCGGCGCCCGCTGGCAGGCGGAGACGGAGTCGCGCTTCGGCCCGGAGGACACGTGCGAGAACCGTCTCGTCGTGGCCCTCGGGAGGCACGACGTCGACTCGTCGCTCTCGGTGGCGCGGTCGCGGCTCAACCTCGCCAACATCCTCGACGTGGCGGAGACGAGCCGGATCCCGGCGTTCGTCGTCGGGCCGCCGCCGGGGCGCCCGGAGGACGGCGGCCGCATCGCCGAGCTCTCGGCCGCGTTCTCCGACGTCGCCAACCGCCGCCGCGTGCCGTACGTCGACACGTACACGCCGCTGGCGCAGCACGAGCAGTGGCTGGCCGACCTCGCGACCAACGGCTCGACCTACCCGGGGCAGGCCGGCTACGGCCTCATGGCATGGCTCGTGCTGCACACCGGCTGGCACGCGTGGCTGGGGCTGCCCGCCGACGAGTGACGGCCGGCCGCCGACCCGGCCGGCAGGCGCTCAGACCCCTGCCCGCTCGGCCTGGCCGCGCACGTACGCGGCCTGGCCG
>NZ_JBHVBO010000301.1:0-2867 GCF_042668085.1 Isoptericola sp. NPDC057391
GGTCCGGCCCGGTCCGGACCACCAGGTCAGCGCAGCACCGAGGCGCGACGCTTGTTGTAGATGTCGAACGCGACCGCGAGCAGCAGCACGAGGCCCTTGACGACCTGCTGCATCGACTGCGGCACGCCCATCAGCTGCATGCCGTTGGACATGACGGCCATGATCAGACCACCGATCATGGCGCCGCCCACGCGGCCGACGCCGCCGGTGGTCGACGCGCCGCCGATGAAGCACGCGGCGATCGCGTCGAGCTCGAACATGTTGCCCGCGCCCGGCTGGGCGCCGTTCATGCGCGAGGAGTAGACGACGCCGGCCACCGAGGCCAGCACGCCCATGTTCACGAAGATCCAGAAGTTGACCTTCCGGACCTTGACGCCGGACAGCTCGGCCGCGTGCCGGTTGCCGCCCACCGCGTAGACGTGCCGCCCGAAGACCGACTTCTGCGTGACGAGCGTGTACGCGATGATCAGCACCGCGAGGATGATGAGCACGATCGGCAGGCCGCGCGAGATCGACAGCTGGTACCCGAACCACATCACGACGGCCGCGACCACCACGAGCTTGACGACGAACAGCGGCATCGACTCGACCGTCTGCTGGTAGGCGATCTTGCCCTGGCGCGTGCGCCACTGGCTGACCCCGAAGCCGACCACGGCGATACCGAAGATCACCAGCGTGAAGACGTCGAACCCGTACCCGCCGAGCAGGCCGTTGAGGAACCCGTTGGCGATGTCGTAGTAGGTGCCGCCGAAGGGCGACAGCGACTTGTTGTCGAGCACGAGGAACGTCAGCCCGCGGAACAGCAGCATGCCCGCCAGGGTCACGATGAAGCCGGGGATCCCGACGTACGCGACCCAGAAGCCCTGCCAGATGCCGACGAGGAGACCCACGACGAGCGCGGCCAGCACCCCGACGTACCAGGGCATGCCCTGGCGGATGACGACGACGGCGCTCACGGCCCCGGTGAGGGCGACCACCGAGCCGACGGACAGGTCGATCTGCCCCGCCACGATGATCATCACCATCCCGATCGCGAGGATCAGGATGTACGAGTACTGCAGGACGATGTTCGTGAGGTTCGTCGGCGAGAGGAAGTTCGGGTTCAGGGCGGCGAAGAGCACGACGATCGCCAGGAAGGCGATGACGATGCCGCTCTGGCGCATGTTCCGGGTCAGGATGTCCCGGACCGAGTCGATGGCGTTCATGAGGCGGTTTCCTTCGTGGGCAGGGGCTGGTCGCGCTCGATCGTCATGAGCTCCATGAGGCGCTCCTGCGTCGCCTCGGCGACGGGGAGCTCACCGGTGATCCGACCGAAGGCGAGGGTGTACACGCGGTCGCAGATGCCGAGCAGCTCGGGAAGCTCGGAGGAGATGACGACGACCGCCTTCCCCGCCGCGACCATCTTGTTGATGATCGTGTAGATCTCGAACTTGGCGCCGACGTCGATCCCTCGCGTGGGCTCGTCGAGGATGAGCACGTCGGGGTCGGTGTACAGCCACTTGGACAGGACGACCTTCTGCTGGTTGCCGCCGGAGAGCTTGCCGACGTCGACCAGGACGTTGGGCGTCTTGATGTTGAGGGAGCCGCGGTAGTCCTCGGCGACCCGGAGCTCCTCGTTGCCGTTGACCCAGCCGCGCGGGGCGAGCTTGGGCAGGCCCGCCGCGGAGATGTTGTGGCGGATGTCGTCGATGAGGTTGAGGCCGTAGTGCTTGCGGTCCTCGGTCGCGTACGCGAGGTTGTGCCCGATCGCCTCAGACACGTTGCGGACCTGGATCGGCTTGCCGTCCTTGTAGATCTGGCCGCGGATGTTGCGCCCGTACGTGCGGCCGAAGATGCTCATCGCGAGCTCGGTGCGCCCGGCACCCATGAGGCCGGCGATCCCGACGACCTCGCCGGCGCGCACGTTGAACGAGGCGTCCACGATGATCTGGCGGCCGACCTGGGTGGGGTGGTCGACGTTCCAGTGCTCCACGCGCAGCACCTCGTCGCCGACGACGGACGCCCGCTCGGGGTAGCGGTGCTCGAGGTCCCGGCCCACCATGCCGCGGATGATGCGGTCCTGGGTGGAGCCCGGCTCGGACATGTCGAGGGTCTCGATGGTCCGGCCGTCGCGGATGATCGTCGTGCGGTCGGCGATCTCCTCGATCTCGTTGAGCTTGTGGGAGATGATGATCGACGTGATGCCGTGCGCCTTGAGCTGGCGCAGCAGCTCGAGCAGGTGCTCGGAGTCGTCGTCGTTGAGCGCAGCGGTCGGCTCGTCGAGGATCAGCAGCTTGACCTCCTTCGAGAGCGCCTTGGCGATCTCGATGAGCTGCTGCTTGCCGACGCCGAGCTGACCGACGGGCGTCGTCGGGTTCTCGTCCAGGCCCACGCGCTCGAGCAGCGCCGCGGCCTTCCGGTTCGCCGCGTTCCAGTCGATCATCCCGAACCGGTTCCGGGTCTCGTTGCCCAGGAAGATGTTCTCGGCGACCGACAGGTACGGCACCAGGGCGAGCTCCTGGTGGATGATGACGACGCCGCGGTCCTCCGAGTCGTTGATCGACCCGAACTCCGCGGGCGTACCGTCCAAGACGATCTCGCCGTCGTAGGTGCCGTGCGGGTAGACGCCCGACAGCACCTTCATGAGCGTGGACTTCCCGGCGCCGTTCTCGCCGCAGATGGCGTGGATCTCGCCCTGCTCGACGGTCAGGGTGACGTCGGACAGCGCCTTGACGCCGGGGAACTCCTTGGTGATGGAGCGCATCTCCAGGATCGTGCTCATCTGCGCTCTCGTCCCTCCTTCGGTGGGGTGCGCCGCCGCCGGACGCGTCCGCGGCGGCCCCGGGGGCGGGGGCCGCCGCGGGGGGGCCCCCCCGGGGGGGGCGCGG
>NZ_JBHVBO010000302.1:0-2841 GCF_042668085.1 Isoptericola sp. NPDC057391
GTCCCGACGGGCACGCCCATCGTCGTTCCCGGCGACGCCGCCCCGCGACTTCACCCCCGACGTCTCATCATCCGAGACGGATGGCGATCCGTAGAACCGTCGATGATCCGTCGATGGTCAACCGGACCTTTCGCTGTGCTGCCAACGATCCGAGCCGCCCTGCCACGGCCGGCCGGTCGAGGAATGGTCATGACGGAGGTGAACTTTCCCCCGCGATGCGTCTATGGTCGATGGCGGTATGGACACGACGGACACCGCAACGACCAACCATTCGACCGACGACAGCTCGACCGACGGCCCGGCCGACCACCCGGCGTCGACCCACGCCGCGGAGCCCCTCCCGGGCCTCACGGTGCGCCCACCGACGACCCAGGACGGCGCCGCGATGTGGCGCCTGGCGCGCGACTCGGGCTCGCTCGACCTCAACTCGTCCTACGCCTACCTGCTGCTCGCGGACCACTTCGCCGCGACCTGCCGGCTGGCGTTCCTCCCCGACGGCCCCGAGGGCACGCCCGGCACCGGCACCGAGGGCGAGCCCGTGGGCTTCGTCTCCGCGTACCGGCTGCCGGCCGACCCGGCCACGCTCTTCGTCTGGCAGGTCGCCGTCGACCCGCGGGCCCGCGGCCGTCGCGTCGCGGGGCGGCTGCTGGACGCCGTCGTCGACGCGACGGCGCAGTGCGACGGCACCGCCGTCACCCGGCTGCACACGACCGTGACGACGGACAACGCGTCGTCGCGGCGGGTGTTCGCGCGGTGGGCCGCCGAGCGGGGTGCGACCCTGCGCGAGACGACGGGGTACGAGGCCGCGCACTTCCCCGACGGCCACGAGGCCGAGCCGCTGCTGGTGATCGAGGGCATCCGCCCTCCCCGTTGACGTCCCACCTCACAGGTCCTCAGACCTCGGGCTGCGCCGGTTCGGCGCGCAGGTGACGACGCAGCCCTCTCCCTCACAACAACCGCACCGGCGCGCACCACCTCAAGGAGTGTCCTTCGTGACAACCCCGACCGTCCCCACCACCGAAGCGTCCGCCGCCGACGACCCGCTGGGCTTCACCGCCCTCGAGTCGGAGGTCCGCAGCTACTCCCGTTCCTGGCCCGTCGTGTTCGACCGGGCCTCCGGGGCGACGGTGCACGCCGAGGACGGCACCGAGTACCTCGACTTCTTCGCGGGCGCCGGCACGCTCAACTACGGGCACAACAACCCGCTGCTCAAGCAGGTGCTGCTGGACTACCTCGCCGACGACCGCATGGTGCATACGCTGGACATGTTCACCTCGGCGCGGCGGGAGTTCCTCGAGACGTTCAACGAGGTGATCCTGGAGCCGCGCGGCCTGGACCACAAGGTCGTGTTCCCGGGCCCGGGCGGCGCCAACGCGGTGGAGGCGGCGCTCAAGCTGGCGCGCAAGGTGACGGGCCGTGAGTCCGTCATCAACTTCACCAACGCGTTCCACGGGATGACGCTGGGCGCGCTGTCCGTGACGGGCAACTCGATGAAGCGCGGCGGCGCCGGCATCCCCCTGGTCCACGCCACCCCGATGCCGTACGACGACTACTTCGACGGCGACGTGCCCGACTTCGTGTACCTGGAGCGCCTGCTCGAGGACAGCGGCTCGGGCCTCAACGCACCCGCCGCCGTCATCGTCGAGACCGTGCAGGGCGAGGGCGGCATCAACGCCGCGCGCGCCGAGTGGCTGCGCGGCCTGGCCGACCTGTGCAAGCGCCACGACATCCTGCTGATCCTCGACGACATCCAGATGGGCTGCGGCCGTACCGGCAAGTTCTTCTCGTTCGAGGAGGCCGGCATCGTGCCCGACATCATCTGCCTGTCGAAGTCGATCTCCGGCTACGGCCTGCCGATGGCGCTCACCCTCGTGCGCCCGGAGCTGGACATCTGGGAGCCGGGCGAGCACAACGGCACGTTCCGCGGATTCGCCCCCGCCTTCGCGACGGCCGCCGAGGCGATCCGCACCTACTGGACGGACGACACCCTCGAGACGTCCACGATCGACAAGGGCGCGCTCGTCGAGGCGCACTTCAACTCCCTGGTCGCCCGCTACGGCGACGACGTGCTGGTGGCCAAGGGCCGCGGCCTCGCCCGCGGCCTGCAGACGCCGGACGGCGAGACCGCGAGCCGCATCTGCGACGAGGCGTTCTCCCGCGGGCTGCTCATGGAGACCTCGGGCCCCGACGGCGAGGTCGTCAAGCTGCTGCCGCCGCTGACGATCACCTACGACGAGCTGCAGCGCGGCCTGCGCATCATCAGCGACTCCGTGGCCGCCGTCCTGCCCGCGCCGACGGCCTGACCCGCACCCGCCCCACCGCACCCGAACCACCGGAGGTACCACCCATGCTCGTGCGCACGCTCGACGAGATCACCGACACCGACGCCGACGTCAAGAGCGAGAACTGGCGCTCGAAGCGGATCGTCCTGGCGAAGGAGGGGGTCGGCTTCTCCGTGCACGAGACCACCCTGTACGCCGGCACCGAGAGCTTCTTCTGGTACGCCAACCACATCGAGGCCGTCTTCATCACGTCCGGCGAGGGCGAGATCGAGGACCTGGGCACCGGCGAGGTGCACCAGCTCAAGCCGGGCTCGCTGTACCTGCTCAACGACCACGACAAGCACAAGGTGCGCCCGCGCACCGACATCACGTGCGTGTGCGTGTTCAACCCGCCGGTCACCGGCCGCGAGGTGCACGACGAGAACGGCGTCTACCCGCTCGTCACCGAGCCGACGACCGAGCCGGAGCCCGCCGCCGTCTGACCCGCCCTCCCGCCGAGATAGAGAACCCGGACCCGCGAGATAGAGAGGCTCGACGAGACCGCAACGGGTTGCGGTCT
>NZ_JBHVBO010000303.1:0-2760 GCF_042668085.1 Isoptericola sp. NPDC057391
CCGTCACCCCTCGGGGTGGCGGGCCGCCGTCGTGCGCCAGGGGAGTGGCGGGGCGGCTACTCGGCCGCGCGGGCTTCCGCGAACTGCGTCGCGTGGAGCTCGGCGTACAGGCCGCCCGCGGCGAGCAGCTCGGCGTGCGTGCCGGTCTCCACGACGCGCCCCTCGGCCAGGACGACGATCGCGTCCGCCGCGCGGACCGTCGAGAGCCGGTGCGCGATGACGAGCGACGTGCGGCCCGCCAGCGCCTGGTCGAGCGCCGCCTGGACGGCCGCCTCGGACTCCGAGTCCAGGTGGGCGGTCGCCTCGTCGAGGACGACGACGTCGGGCGCCTTGAGCAGCAGCCGAGCGATCGCGAGCCGCTGGCGCTCGCCCCCGGACAGGCGGTATCCACGGTCGCCGACCACGGTGTCGACGCCCTCGGGCAGCCGGGCCACCAGGTCCCAGATGCGGGCCTGGCGCAGCGCGTGCTCGAGGTCGTGGTCCGAGGCGTCGGGGCGGGCGAAGCGGAGGTTCGCGGCCACGGTGTCGTGGAAGAGGTGGGCCTCCTGGGCGACCACGCCGACGGTGCCCCGGAGCGACGCCGCCGTGACGTCCCGGAGGTCCTCGCCGGCGATCCGGACGGCGCCCGACGTCGGGTCGTACAGGCGGGACACGAGCTGGGAGACCGTGGTCTTGCCGGCCCCGGAGGGCCCGACGAGCGCGACCATCGCTCCGGCCGGCACGGAGAAGGACACGTCGCGCAGCGTGTCCCCGACGGGGTCGGAGCGCAGGGTCGCGACCGACTCGAGGGAGGCGAGGGAGACCTCGTCCGCCCGCGGGTACCGGAAGGTCACGTGGTCGAGCTCGACGGAGGCGCCCCGGGAGGCCACGGCCGCGCGGAGATCGGCGGCGCCCGGCTTCTCGGCGAGGGCGGGCTCGAGGTCGAGCACCTCGAGCACCCGTTCGAAGCTGACGAGCGCCGTCATGACGTCGACCTGCACGTTCGACATCGCGGTGAGCGGCCCGTAGAGGCGCCCGAGGTACGCCGTCAGCGCGACGACCGTGCCGACCGTGAGCTCGCCGGCGATCGCCTGCAGCCCGCCCAGGCCGTAGACGACGGCGATCGCCAGGGAGGCGAGAGTCGTCAGGCCGACGCGGAACCAGGTGCCGAGCAGAGCCGTGCGGACCCCCAGGTCACGCAGTCGGCGCACCTGGGCCGCGTACCGCGTGCTCTCCGCGTCCGGGTCGCCGAACACCTTGACCAGGTGCGCGCCGGCGACGTTGAACCGTTCGTTCATCATCTGCCCGGCGTCCGCGTTGAGGTCGTACCCGGTGCGTGCCAGGCCCGCGAGGCGGCGGCCGAACCACCGGGCGGGCAGCACGAACGCGGGGACCAGCACCAGGGACACCAGGGTGAGCCGCCACGACATCGCGAGCATCGCGGCGAGGGTGAACGCGATGGTCAGCCCGTTGGAGACGACGGTCTGCAGCGTGGAGGTGAACGCCTGCTGGGCCCCGAGCACGTCACCGTTGAGCCGCTGCACGAGCGCGCCGGTGCGGGCCCGGGCGAAGAAGGCGAGGGGCATCCGCTGGACGTGGTCGAAGACCGCGGTGCGCAGGTCGAGGATGAGCCCCTCGCCCACGCGCGACGACAGCCAGCGCTCGGCGACCGCGAGGGCGGCGGTCAGCAGGGCGATGCCGGCCGCCGCGGCGGCGAGGGTCACCACCAGCCCACGGTCGCCGGCCACGATGCCGTCGTCGATGAGGCGCTGGAAGAGCAGCGGCGTGACGGCGCCGGCGGCCGCGCTGAGCACCAGCAGACCGACGAACACGGCGAGCTGCGTCCGGTACGGGCGGGCGAAGCCGAGGATGCGCCGGAGCGTCGGGCCGGCGAGCCGGCGGTCCTTCACGGTCGCGTCGTTCAGGTACGAGCGCATCATCGGTCCGCCCGCCATGGCACCTCCCGGCCCGCCCCGGCCCGGTGCCGCTGGGCGCTCATGGCGGGAAGCCTACGCCGGGGGCAGGATGGGCCCATGCTTCGCATCGGCCTCACGGGCGGCATCGCCGCAGGCAAGTCCGTCGTCGCGCGCCGCCTCGCCGAGCTGGGCGCCGTCGTGATCGACCACGACGCCCTCGCCCGGGAGGTGGTGGAACCGGGGACGGTGGGGCTCGAGGAGGTCGTCGCGGCCTTCGGCGACGGCGTCCTCACGGCCGACGGGGCGCTCGACCGGCCCGCGCTCGGACGTCTCGTCTTCGACGACGCCGCCGCTCGGGCGCGGCTCGAGGGCATCCTGCACCCGGAGATCCGCCGCATCGCGGCCGAGCGGGAGGCGCTCGCCGGGGCCGCGGACGACCGCGCCGTCGTGGTGCACGACATCCCGCTGCTCGTCGAGACGGGCCAGGCCGATCATTTCCACCTGCTCGTGGTCGTGCATGCCCCGGCGGAGCAGCGGGTCGCGCGCCTCGTCGGCGGGCGCGGGCTCGACGACGGCGCCGCGCGGGCGCGTGTCGCGGCGCAGGCGACGGACGAGGAGCGGACCGCCGTCGCGGACGTGGTGCTCGACGGCACGGGCACGGAGGACGGGCTGCGCGAGCAGGTGGACGCGCTCTGGCAGCGGCTGTGCCGCGAGGTCGAGCAGGAGGCCGAGGGCGAGGCGTCCCGGGCCTGAGCGTCCGCACGTCCTGGCGTGGGCCGCGCCGGACCGTGACGACGACGTTCCGGCGGAGGCCCCCGGCAGGTCGCCGTCCTCCTGAGCAGCCGGCCCGCGCGGACGCGGGGGC
>NZ_JBHVBO010000304.1:0-2748 GCF_042668085.1 Isoptericola sp. NPDC057391
CGGTCGCGTTCACGGGCGCCAGGGCGCCCTCCACTTCGGGAGGGACGACCGCGCGAAGGCTTTCGCACCCCACGCTCGGTGGTCCGGTCGCGGTCGGCCGCCCGGAGGACGTCAGGCGGCGACGGCCTTGTCGACGGTCCGCATGAGCTGCTGGACGACGTCGTGGCGCGCCTCGCTCCCCTCGCGCAGCGTGGCCCACGCGAGGTAGAGCTGCGCCCAGAGCGTGCCGATCACCCAGCCGACGCTCAGCGCGGGGTCGATGCTCCCGTCGTCACGCCCGCGCTCGACGAGGGCGACCAGCGGGTCGTCGTCCTCGCAGTCGTCGATCGCCGAGTCCGGCACCACGCCGGTGAACATGAGGGTGAGCAGGTCGCCCAGCAGCAGGTACTCGGGGCACAGCCGCACGAGCGCCTCCCGCGCGGTGCCGGCCTCGAGGCGCGCGCGCTCCCGCGCGCCGCGCACCCGGTCGGCGGACTCCTCGGCGACGGCGGTGAGGAGTCCGGCACGGTCGGGGAAGTAGCGGTGCAGGGTGGTGCGGCCGACGCCGGCGGCGTCCGCGATCTGCCCGAGGGCGACGCCGGGGTCGCGCGCGAGCTGGGTCACCGCCGCCTCGACGATCGCGCGCCGCGTCCGCGCGCGGACCCCCGTCTCGACGTCCTGCACCTCCGTCATGGCGGGAACGCTACACCCGGGGAATGGAATTGTGCTTGACCAAGTTGGAACACTCGTGTTCCACTCTGGAATCCAGACGACCGCCGCGCCCGCACCCCCAACCGTCAACCAGGGTTGACGAGATCGAGGAGCGTCAACCATGGTTGACAGCATGACCGCCACCGACCCGCCGTCCCCCGCGCCGAACAGCGACGCCTCCGCCGACCGGGGCGCCGCCACGACCCCCGAGAAGTCCGGCCGCGAACGCCTGCGCATCCTGCTCGGCTTCGTGCGCCCGCACCGCCGCACCCTCGCGCTCGGACTGGTGCTCGGGCTGCTGGCCACGGCGATGAGCCTCGCCACCCCGATGGTCACCAAGTGGGTGCTCGACACCCTGTCGACCGGCGCGTCGCTGGGCGGCCCGGTCACCTGGCTCCTCGCGCTCATGGTCGTCGGCTCGGTCGTCGGCCTGTTCCAGTGGATCCTGCTGGGCCGCCTCGCGGAGGACGTCGTCTACGAGGCCCGGTCGTCGATCGTCACGCGCTACCTGCGGGCCAAGGTCGGCGCCATCACCTCGAAGCCGGCCGGCGAGCTCGTCACCCGGGTCACCTCCGACACCCTGCTGCTGCGCGAGGCGACGTCGAACAGCCTGGTCAGCCTCGTCAACGGGTTCATCTCGCTGGTCGGCACGCTCGTCCTCATGGCGGTGCTCGACCTCACGCTGCTCGGCTCCACGGTGGTCGCGATCGTCGTCGTCGCCGTCGCGATGGGGCTGCTCCTGCCGGGCATCGGCAAGGCGCAGCACCGCACCCAGGAGGCGGTGGGCCGCCTCGGCGGCGCCGTCGAGGGAGCGGTGCGCGCCGTGCGCACGGTCAAGGCCAGCGGCGCCGAGGAACGGCAGGGGACGAAGATCCTCGGCGACGCGCAGGAGGCGCGCAAGCACGCCGTGACGGCGGTGAAGACCGAGGCCGTCGCGTGGACCGTGTCCTGGGGCGGCATCCAGCTCGCGATCATCGTGATCCTCGGGCTGGGGGCCTGGCGCGTGTCGCAGGACCTGCTCGCCGTGTCCAGCCTCGTCGCGTTCCTCCTCTACGCGTTCAACATCGTGGGGCCGATCTCGGAGCTCACCCAGGCGTTCACCACGCTGCAGTCCGGCCTCGCCGCCGCGGAGCGGATCCGGGAGGTCGGCACGATGGAGCTGGAGGAGGACGACGGCGCCGCGCACGCGTCGTCCGCGACGCGCGCGGGCGACGCGCAGGACGACGACGGTCGCGACAGTCCGGACCGGCCGGTCCTCGTGCTCGACGGCGTCACGGCGGGGTACGCCGAGGACACGCCGGTGGTGCGCGACGTCACGCTCGAGGTGCCGCGCCGCGGGCACGTGGCGCTGGTCGGACCGTCGGGGGCGGGCAAGACGACGCTGCTCTCGCTGCTGCTGCGTTTCCTCGAGCCGACGGCCGGCGAGGTGCGGCTCGACGGCGTGCCGTACCGCGACCTCACCCACGCGCAGGTGCGCGCCCGGTTCGCCTACGTGGAGCAGGAGACGCCGGTGGTGCCGGGCACCATCCGGGAGAACCTGCTGTTCAGCCGGCCCGACGCCACCGACGCCGAGGTGCGCGCCGTGCTCGAGGCGGTGCGGCTCGCGGCCGACCTGGACGCCCTGCCGGAGGGGCTCGACACCTCCCTCGTCTCGTCCGTCGTCTCCGGCGGGCAGCGGCAGCGGATCGCCCTGGCCCGGGCGCTGCTCAAGGAGCCGGAGGTGCTGCTGCTCGACGAGGCGACGTCGCAGGTGGACGGCCTCACGGAGGCGGCGATCCACGACGCGATCCGCGCGCACACCCGGCACGGCGCCGTCGTCACCGTGGCGCACCGGCTGTCCACGGTGCTGGACGCCGACCGGATCCTCGTCATGGAGGGCGGCCGGGTCCGCGCGAGCGGCACCCACGAGGAGCTGCACGCCACGGACGAGCTGTACCGCGACCTCGTCGCGGCGCTGCGCATCGCCGTCGACGCGGAGCCGGCCGCCGACCCGACCGCCGAGCCCGCCACCGCCTGATCCGTCCCCTGCCTCCCAGCATGCGATCTCTCGCGTCATCC
>NZ_JBHVBO010000305.1:0-2742 GCF_042668085.1 Isoptericola sp. NPDC057391
GCCGGGGGCCCGGGCGCCCCGGCGGCGCCGGTGCGCCCGGGGGGCGCCCCCCCGGCCCCCTGGGCCGCGCCGACGACCTCGGACGCGGGCGCGCCCGCGGAGACCCCGGCCGAGCCCGCTGCGGGCGGCGCCGAGGACGAGGACGACTCGCCGGAGGACGGCACCGCGCGCGACTCCGCCGCCGGAACCGCCGAGGTGCCGCTCGCCGGCCGGCTGCTGCGCCGGTCGCGCCGCCGCCAGCGCGAGGAGACCGCCGACGCGCCCGCGGCCGAGCCCGCCCCCGAGGCGGCTCCGGCCGCCGTCGACGAGCCGGCCCCCGCGCCGTTCGGCGGCCTGCCCGTCCCCGCCCCGGCGGTGCCGGTGCCGGCCGAGCCGCAGGCGCACGAGCCCGTGCCGGCCGAGCCGACCACCGCCACCGGTGCCCTGCGCATGACGCGGCGGGAGCTGCGCGCCCAGGAGGAGGCCCGGCGGGCCGCGGAGCAGGGCGGGATGACCCGCATGCTGCGCGCCATCACGGGCTCGATCCCCACGGTGCGCCCGGCGCAGTCCGACCAGGCGTCCGAGCAGGGCGCCGCACGACCCGACACCTCCACCCCCGCGGGGCGCGCCGCCGCCTGGCGCGCCACCTGGGGCTTCGGCGACGCCTCCCGCACCGGGCAGGCCGCCGACCCGACGACCGAGAACGACGGGGAGAACCGATGAACCGCCGTACCACCCGTGGGCTCGCCGCGGCGAGCGCCCTCGTCGTGTCGACGACGCTGCTCGCCGGCTGCGCCGACGAGCTGCCCCAGCCCCAGCCCGGAGAGGCGTTCAGCGGGCCCGTGCTGACCGAGGAGCAGGACACCCAGGTGTTCACCGCGGTCGCCGACACCGTCGCCAAGGCCGACAAGGCGCTCAAGGGCTCCGCGCTCAAGCCGCGAGTGACCGGGCCGGCGTACGAGGTGCGCACGAGCCAGCTCGCGGTCGCGAAGAAGCGGGACAACGCGGAGTTCGTCACTGACATCCCGAGCGAGTCCCAGCAGATGATCATCCCCACCACCGAGGGGTGGCCGCGCACGAGCTTCTCCATCACGACCAGCACGGAGGACCTCGAGACGCCGCGCCTCGTCGCCTTCGAGCAGGAGTCCGCGCGCGCGGACTACAAGATGTGGGCGTGGGTGCAGCTCATCCCGGGGCAGAGCATGCCGTACTTCGCCGACTCGGCCGTCGGGTCTGCCGCCGTCGCGGGCGACGACGACTCCCTGGCGGCGACCCCGGCCGACGCCCTCGCGCAGTACGCGGACCTCGTCACCCTCGGGGCGAAGAAGTCGTCCTTCGCGAAGGGCTTCGAGCTGCCCGACGGCGACCTGGTCTCGGCCGTCGCGGCCGACGCGGCGGCGTGGAAGGAGGTCCCCGGCTTCGAGGAGTCCGGGACGAAGTACACGCAGAAGTACGTGGCGCGCAAGGGCGAGGTCCGTGCGGTCCGCACGGCCGACGGCGGGGCGCTCGTCATGGGCGTCCTCGACGGCAGGACGAAGGTCGAGGCGGAGGACGAGGCCAAGGTGCCGGCGCTCTCCGAGACGCAGAAGGCGCTGCTCGGCGACGCCGAGCAGACCAACGTCCTGACCACCCGGTACACGGACATGGTCGCGCTGTACGTCCCGGCCAAGGGCTCCGACGAGAAGATCCGTCCGCTCGGCTACTCGCACGTGGCGACCGCGGCCTCCAACTGACGCTCCGCTCGTAGGATGTCGCCCATGACCAACCCCACGCCCGACCCGTCCTTCAGCACGCGTGGCGCCGTCGACCTGTCGGCGCTGAACCGCCCCCAGTCGCCCCCGCCCGGGGAGCCGGGCGGCGCGCCGTCGGCGGGCGGCTACGTGCTGGACGTCACGGACGCGAACTTCCAGCAGGTGGTGCAGGACTCGACCACGTACCCGGTGGTCATGCTGCTGTGGATCCCCACCGACAAGGCCAACGCCGACCTCGGCGAGCTGCTGGGGCGCCTCGCCGAGGAGTACGCCGGCCGGTTCCTGCTCGGTCGCCTCGACGCGCAGGCGTACCCGCAGGTGGCGGCGGCCTTCCAGGTGCAGGGCGTGCCGACCGTCGTCGCGGTGCTGCAGGGCCAGCCGCTCCCGCTGTTCCAGGGCGCGGCGCCCGAGGAGCAGGTGCGCGGCGTGCTGGACCAGGTGCTGGCCGCGGCCGAGCAGAACGGCGTCACCGGCCGCGCCCCCGCCCAGGGGGCCGAGGGCGAGGAGCCGGCCGAGGCCGCCGACCAGGAGCCGGTCGAGGAGCCGCTCCCGCCGCTGCACCAGGAGGCGTACGACGCGATCGAGCGCGACGACCTCCAGACCGCCGTCGCCGCGTACGAGAAGGCGATCAAGCAGGACCCGAAGGACGCCCTCGCGGTGGCCGGCCTGGCGCAGGTCCGCCTGCTGCAGCGCACCCGCGGCGCCGACCTCCAGGCGGCCCGGGCCGCGGCGGCCGACGCGCCGGCGGACATCGACGCGCAGCTCGCCGTCGCGGACATGGACATGCTCGGCGGCAAGGTGGAGGACGCCTTCGCCCGGCTGCTCGAGCTGCTGCCCGGTGCCGACGCGGACGCCAAGGAGAAGCTGCGCGTGCGCCTGGTCGAGTACTTCGAGATCGTCGGCCCCACGGACCCGCGCGTGGTCAAGGCCCGTCAGCGCCTGGCGATCAGCCTCTACTGACACCGGAGGAATCGAGCGTGCTGAATTGATCCTCAAACCGCCGGTTTGAGGA
>NZ_JBHVBO010000306.1:0-2708 GCF_042668085.1 Isoptericola sp. NPDC057391
CGGCGGACCCGGGCGGCGCCCGGGTCGTCGTGGGCCGGGCACGGTCACCCGGACAACAGGTCGACGCCCAGCGCGAGCAGCACGGGCACGAGCCCGACCAGCACGAACGCGGGCAGGTAGCAGGCGCCGAGCGGCAGCACGAGCTGCACGCCCAGGCGGGCCGCGGCCGTGCGAGCGGACGCCCGCCGGGCACGCAGCAGCTCCTCCCCGGCGGCCCGCAGCGCGCCGGTCGGCGACGCCCCGTCGGTCCAGGCCCCGCGCAGCGCACGGTGTGCCGGGCCGAGCCGGCCCGGGGCGTCGCGCCACGCGCCGTCCCAGTCCGCACCGAGCCGCAGCGCGTCCGCCGCCGCGCGCAGCGCCGCGCCATCGGCCGACGTCGAGCCGGGCGCCCCGGGCGCCGGCGCGCCGGCGAGCGCCGTGCCCGTGGCTCCGAGGGCCCGCGGCACCCCGGCTCCCGCCCGCAGGGCGGCGCCGAGCAGCTCCAGCACGACGGGCACGTCCACGGGATCCGCCCCGGGCCCGCCGGCGCGCGAGGGCGCGCGCCCGTCCCGGGCCAGGCGTGCCACCCGCCTGTCGGCGGCGCCGCGCGCCAGCCACCAGGGCAGGACGGCGATCAGCACGGTCACCACGACCGTCCACCCGGCGCCCGCGTCGGTGACCGCGACGGCGACCACCCCGTCCGAGAACTCGTTCATGCCGCCTCCTCTCCCGCCGCCCGCGCGGCCGCGACCAGCCGGCGGGTCCAGACCCACCCGGCCGCGAGCAGCAGCAGCCCCAGGCACACCGCGACGGAGCCCACGCCGCCGTCGAGCGCCGTCGCCAGGGGGTCGGCGCCGAGCACCCACCCGAGCGCCGCCCCCAGCAGGGGCAGCCACATCAGCACGCGCGCGGTGGCCCGCGGCCCGGCCAGCGACGCCTCGCGCTCGGCGCGGGCCTCCGCCTCGGCCACCAGCGCGCCTGACACGGCGTCGAGCACGGACGCGAGCGGTGCCCCGACGTCGCGGGCCAGCACCGCCGCCGCCACGACCGACCGGGCGTGGCCGGCCCCGCCGACCACAGGCGCCAGGGCGGCCTGGACGGGCACCCCGGTGGCGTCGACCGGCACCGCGAGCGCGCGCGTCCAGGCCGCCGCGGGCGGCGCGCCGGCGCGCAGCAGTGCCACCACCTGCGCGACGGCGACACGGACCGCGTCCGCCTCGGTCGACGCGTCCCGTCCGCGGCGGAGCCACGCCGAGGGCCGGGTGCGGGCGCGCGGGGCCGAGGGGCGGGCGAGCGCCTCCGGGCGGCGGCCGCCGCGGGCCAGCACCAGCCACGACGCGAGCGCCACCCAGAGACCGACGGCGGCGGGCCCGGCCGCGAAGCCTGCGCCGGCCCCCGCCCCGAGCCCCGTCATCCCGCCCACCGCCCCACGAGCTCCTCCCACGCGCCGTCGGGCCGTGGTTCCGTGCCCGGCGACCACGCGGCGGCACGGCGGACCGCCAGCCGGCCGTCGTCGTCCCGCCCGACCAGGCCGAGCTCGGCGAGGTGGCGACGACCGCCGCGCCGCCGCAGGTGGAGCACCACGTCGAGCGCGGCCGCCGCCTGCGCCGCGACCGCGTCCCGCGGCATCCCGGCCAGCGCCGCGAGCGCCTCCAGGCGGGCGGGCACGTGCTCGACGGCGTTCGCGTGCACGGTGGCCATCCCGCCGTCGTGCCCCGTGTTCATGGCGAGCAGCAGCTCGCGGACCTCGGCTCCCCGGCACTCGCCCACGACGATCCGGTCCGGCCGCATCCGCAACGCGCCGCGGACGAGCTCGGTGAGCGTCACCTCGCCCACGCCCTCGACGTTGGGGCGCCGGGCCGCGAGGGACACCACGTGCCGGTGCCGGGGTGCGAGCTCGCGGGCCTCCTCGACCACGAGCACCCGCTCGGCCGGCGGCACCAGGGACAGCAGGGCGGCGAGCAGCGTGGTCTTCCCGGTGCCGGTGCCGCCCGTGACGAGCAGGTTGGCCCGGCCGGTGACCAGCCCCCGTAGCACGGCCTCCCACTGCGGCGGCAGCCCGCCCCCGGCGACCAGCGACTCCACGGAGTGCGCCGCCTGCCGCAGCACCCGCAGCGCGATTACCGCTCCTGCCGGGGCGACGGGCTCCACCACGGCGTGCAGGCGGGTCCCGTCGGGCATGCGGGCGTCCACGGTCGGGGCGGCGTCATCGAGGCGCTGGCCGGCGACCGCCGCCATCCGCACGGCGAGCGCGCGCACGGCGTCGGGCGTGCCGAGGTCGAGGTCCACCCGCCGCAGCCCGTCGCCACGGTCCACCCAGACGTCGCGGGGGCCGTTGACGAGCACGTCGGTGACGTCGGGCGCGTCGAGCAGCTCCTGCAGCGGCCCGGCGCCCGTCAGCTCGGCCCGCGCCGCGCGCGCGAGGTCGGTCAGCGCCGCGGACCCGAACACGCGCCCGGTGGCCTGGAGGGCGTCGCGGACCGCGGCGTCGTCGAGCGCCGTCCCGGGGGTGCCGACGCGGGCCCGCACGTCGTCGAGCAGGTCGCGGTCGACGAGCGCGCGCCCCGTCACGACGCACCCGCCAGCGCCGTCACCAGCGTGGTCGCGGCCCTGCCGAGCGCGGTGCGCCGGCCGACGGGCGGCCCGTCGCCGCGGTCGACCGCGGCGGCGAGCCGGGTGTCCGCGCGCACGGTCGCGGCCACCGGGAGCCCGACGGCGTCCCCCAGGGC
>NZ_JBHVBO010000307.1:0-2670 GCF_042668085.1 Isoptericola sp. NPDC057391
GGCAAGCGCGCCATGGGCGTCCCCCGAGCGGGGGCGGGCCAGGCGCCGGCGTGAGGCCGGTGCGGGGTTCGCGTTCCTGTCGCCGTGGTTGGTGGGTTTCGTGGTGCTGACGGCGTTCCCGATGGTGGCGTCGTTGTACCTGGCGTTCACGGACTACGACCTGTTCCGGCCGCCGTCGTGGGTGGGGCTGGAGAACTTCACGGCGTTGTTCGACGACCCGCGGTTCTGGACGTCGGCGAAGGTGACCGCGATCTACGTGCTGGTCGGTACGCCGATCAAGCTCGCGGCGGCGTTGCTGGTCGCGATGGTGCTGAACATGAAGCACCGCGGCCAGGGCGCGTACCGGTCGATCTTCTACGCCCCCTCGCTGATCGGTGCTTCGGTGTCGATCGCGATCGTGTGGAAGGCGATGTTCATCGACGACGGCATCGTGGACCGGATCCAGCAGCTGTTCGGGCTGCCGGCCGGGGGCTGGGTGGGTGACCCGTCCAAGACGATGCCGATGTTCGTGCTGCTGGCGGTGTGGACGTTCGGCGCCCCGATGGTCATCTTCCTCGCCGGGCTGAAGCAGATCCCGGGCGAGCTGTACGAGGCCGCGTCGGTGGACGGTGCGGGCCCGGTCAGGAAGTTCTGGCGGATCACGATCCCGATGCTGTCCCCGGTGCTGTTCTTCAACCTGCTGCTGGAGACCATCGGCGCGTTCCAGGTGTTCGGGTCGGCGTTCATCATCTCCGGCGGCACCGGCGGCCCGGCGGACTCGACCCTGTTCTACACGCTGTACCTGTACATCAAGGGCTTCGCCCAGTTCGACATGGGGTACGCCTCGGCCATGGCCTGGGTCCTGGTCGTCGTGGTCGGCATCATCACCGCGATCTTGTTCAAGACCTCCAACGCCTGGGTCCACTACTCCGGAGACAACCGATGAGCGCGCACATCACGACCCCGCCGCTGTCGAACCAGGCGGCTGCGACAGGACTCCCCACCGGCGGCGGCTCGTCCCGCCCGGCCGGGCCGGTCGACACGTCCTCGCGTCAGGCTGCGCGCCGGCGCAAGGGGGCCCGGTCGGTCGGGTTCCACGCCTTCATGGTGATCTGCACGATCGTGGTGCTCTACCCGGCGGCGTGGATGCTCATGAGCTCGTTCAAGCCGTCGAACGAGATCATCGGGAACATCAGCCTGTGGTCGGACAACCTGTCGCTGGACAACTTCGCCACGGCGCTGTCCGGGATCGGCGGGGTCGGGTTCTGGACCTTCTTCGGCAACTCGATGATCCTCGCGGTCGCGTCGGTGGTCGGGGTGATCCTGTCCTCCACCGTCGCCGCGTACGCGTTCGCCCGGATCGACTTCCCCGGCCGCGGGATCTTCTTCGCGATCATGATCGGCACCCTGCTGCTGCCGTTCCACGTCGTGATCATCCCGCAATACATCATGTTCAACGAGCTCGGCATGGTGAACACGTTCATCCCGCTGCTGGCGCCGAAGTTCCTTGCCGGTGAGGCGTTCTTCGTGTTCCTCATGGTCCAGTTCATGCGCAACCTGCCTCGCGAGCTGGACGAGGCAGCGCGTATCGACGGCGCCGGGCACGCGCGCATCTTCGGCTCCATCATGCTGCCGCTGATGCGCCCGGCGATCATCACCTCGAGCATCTTCGCGTTCATCTGGTCGTGGAACGACTTCCTCGGCCCCCTGCTGTACCTGAAGAAGCCCGACATGTACCCCCTGCCCATCGCGCTGCGCCTGTACGTCGACCAGACCAGCGTGTCCGACTACGGCGCCCAGATGGCCATGGCCGTCCTCGCGCTGCTGCCCGTGATGCTCTTCTTCATCCTCTTCCAGCGCTACATCGTCGACGGCGTCGCCACCCAAGGCCTCAAGGGCTGACGATGGGGCACGGCACGACGGCGAGCGCGACGGTGACGGAAGGGGTGGCCATGGCGGCAGGGTCGGGACGCGAGCGCCGGGGGCGCGCGAAGCGCCCCGCGGGCGGCGGCGAGACCAGGACGGGTGCCGCCCTCGGCCTCTTCGCCGAGGTGGTGCTGGCCGGGGTGCTCGTCGCGCTCGGCAGCCTGCTGCTGGTCACCGCGGTGCCGTCCCTGGCGGCGGGCGTGGCGCACGTCCGCCGGCAGGTGACCGGGCACGACATCGGCGTGGCCCGGTTCGCCCGGGACTGGTGGGCGGCCGTGCGGGCCCTGTGGCCGCTCGGCCTCGCCGCCGTCGCGGTGGCGCTGCTGCTCGCCCTGGACTGGCAGCTCGCCCGGGCGGACGTGCTTCCCGGCGCGAGCGTCGTCGCGGTGGTGGTCGCGGTCGCCGCGGCGGCCGTCGTCGCCGTGCTGGCCCGTGCGGCGGGCGCCTGGTCGGAGCCCGCCGCCTCCGGCGACGGCCCCGGCCTGACGGCGCGCGAGGCGCTGGCCGCGGGCGTGCAGCGCACCCAGGACGACCTCACGGGGTCGGTGCTGCTCGCCGTCGCGGCGGCGCTGTGCGTCGTCTTCGTCTGGATGCTGCCGCCGCTCGTGCTGGTGGTGGGCGGCCTGCTCGCCCTCGCCGTGGTGGGCGTCGAGACCCGACGCCGCGGCCGCGCGGCCTTACGATCTTCCGGCCGGCGCGTGCGGTCGCACCGCCCCCGCCCGCCCGTACGGCGGTTTGCCATAACTGGTTGGAACAATTCTCATA
>NZ_JBHVBO010000308.1:0-2643 GCF_042668085.1 Isoptericola sp. NPDC057391
CCCACTGCGCGGGCGCCGGGCCGTCACGGGTGTACACGACCGGGCGCCGGCGCCTCAGGGGTGCGAGTGGTCGCGCGGGGTCACAGGCAGACGTGCGACCGTCCCTCCCGCACCGTGGTGCGCAGGGTGGTGCCGGGCCGCGGCGTCACCTGCAGCCGCGCGTCGTCGGTGGCGTTGACGTCGAAGCACGCGCCGTCGCGCGTCAGCACGAAGTCGCGCACGACGACGCGCCCGCCGGCCGACCGGAACACGGTGCGCCCGTCCCGCTCCAGGGAGGTCGCGCGCGGGCTCACCGTCGCGGCCCAGGTGTGCCCGCCCACGCGCACGTCGTCCACGGCGTTGCGGCCGGGCAGGGCGTGCGAGCCGAAGGTGACCGACCCGGGCCGCCCCCACGCGTCCTCGGCGACCAGCTCGTGCACCGCCATCAGGGGCATGACGTTCGACCAGGTGTAGTAGCGCCACGCGCTGTCCACGGCGGACGCGTTGATGACCTGGCCCGGCTCCGGGTCGAAGTACTCGGGGAAGTAGCCGTTCTCGTCCCAGCTGTCGAGGTACATGCGCGTGCTCTTGGTCGCCAGCTCGCCCGCGGCCTCGTCGAGCCCGTACCGCTTGAGGCCGTCGTAGACGCTGGCGTTCATCGGGGGCCAGACGGCGCCGCGCCACTGCTCGCAGGTGTTCTCCTCGCCCCAGCCCACGTAGTACGTGTACTCCTCGGACGAGGTCGCGGAGACGTCGCCGTTCGCGCAGTACTCCGCGTCGTCGCGGCTGATGCTCGGGATCGCGTGCTCGCCCCAGAACTGGTCCGGGTCGAGCAGGTTCTCCTCCACCGTGCGCTGCGCCCTCTCGGGCGTCGCGAGCCCACCGAACAGCGGGTAGAAGATCGTCGGCGTGACGACGTTCCCCCACGTCCCGTCGAGGTTGCGGTCGAGGTACATGCCGCGCTCGTCGTCCCAGAGGGTGGCGTTCGCGGCCTCCTTGGTCCGCTCCAGGACGGCGGCGAACCGCCGGGCGTCCTCGGGGCGGCCGAGCGCGGTGGCCAGCTCGGTCAGCGAGTCCGCCATCAGCGCGTAGTAGGAGGTCAGCGCGACGTCGGTGAGGTCCGTGTTGTCGCGCTCGTCGCCGCTGCCGTCCTCCTTGGCGATGCGGTCGGCGGCGAGGTAGAGGGGCAGGTCGTCGAGGCCGAGGTGGTTGCCGATCTTGCTCGGGTCCGGCTCGTAGGGCGCCTCGAGGAGGCCGTCGCCGTTCACGTCCCACTCGGGCAGCCTGTCGAAGAACTCCACGAGCGCCGGGTAGGCCTGCTCCACGAGGTCACGGTCGCCCGTGGCGTCGTAGATGCGCTTGACGGCGTAGGCGTGCATCGGGCCCGCGTGCAGCTGGTCGTAGCGGGGCCCGCCCGAGGCGAACAGCACCCGCTCGTGCTGGCGCGCCAGGTCGGGGTCCACGGTGAGCGCGGTGATCGCGTCCCAGGCGGAGTCCCAGCCGGTGAAGATCGAGTCGTTCTCCGCCCCGCCGCGGCCCCAGCCCCACACGAGGAAACTCTGCCGCGACTGCTCGTCGTAGTTGGCGTTGAGGGCCATGGCGCTGCGCATCGCCGTCGCCGCGCGGCCGGCGGGCCCGCTGCCGCTGAGCGTGCCGTCGTCGGCCTTCGCCCTGGCCCGGGCGAGGGTGCCGAGGATGCTGCCGCGGCCGGGGCGCGCCGTCGGGGGCTCGTCCGCCACGCTCGTGGTGAACGTGATCGTCTCGCCCTCCTCGAGGTCGTACCGCAGGGCGGCCGCGGCGTCGCCGGCGGCGCCCTCCTCGCCCTCCATCGCGGCGACCATGTCGTCCTCGGACGCGTAGGCCGCGCCGTCGTCCGGCGCCTGCGTCGGGAGCAGGGCGAAGTGGCCGACGGCGGACGGGTCGTCGAGCCCGGCGCCGGTGGCGCGGACGCCGTCGCCGGTCACCGCGTAGGAGTTCTCCTCGTCCCACGGCGCCGCGGCCTCGAGGAAGACGGTGGCGTCGGCGTCGCGCGCGGTGACCGACCCGACCAGGGTGTTCGGTGCCGTCCGCGCGAACCGCAGCAGGATCGTCTGCTTGTCCCGCTGCGTCTGGTCGTACCGGGCCTGCAGGGCCGGGAGCTGCTCACGCGCCTGCGCCACCTGCTCGGCGGACCACTCGTCCGGGTGGGCGAGGATCTCGCGCAGCGCCCCGAGGCGGTCGGGGGTGATCGTGCGGTCGTCGCTGCTGATCTCCACCTCGTAGTACGAGCCGTCGACCGTCACCGGGCCGATGTGTGCGACGTGGTTGAGCAGGCCCTGGTTCTCCCGGACGAGCTTCCCGGCGGACGTCAGCAGGTCGACCCGGAGGGCGAAGCGGCTCTCGCCCTCGCCGACGAGGAGGGCGCCGTTGTCGTCCCGCTCGACGTAGCCGGGCAGGGCGAAGGGGCGCTGCAGCCCGACGTCGGCGCCGGGCGGTCCGTCTGCGCCCGTCGCACCCCCGGCGGGGACGGCGACGGACGCGAGCATCGCGGCCGCGGCGCCGAGGACGACGGGGGCGCGGCGCAGGGCTCGGGTGGTGGGGCGGTCGGTCATGGTGGCTCCTGGTCTGTGAGCGCTCACATGGGTGGACGGAAGGGCGGCCGTACCCGCGCGAGGCGCGGGCACG
>NZ_JBHVBO010000309.1:0-2524 GCF_042668085.1 Isoptericola sp. NPDC057391
GGTCGCCGGCGGCCTCGCCGCCCGCCCCCTGCTCGGCCAGGTCGGCGCGACGGGCGCGGGCCCGCCGTCCGCCGAGCACCAGCAGCAGGGCGCCGCCGAGCACCAGCACGACGCCCACCCCGACGCCGGGCCAGAGGTACGGCGTGGTGACGGTCCGCGGCCAGCTGAGCTCCAGGGTCGGCGCCTGCGCACCCTCGCCGACGCCGGCGGCGAGCAGCGTCCAGCGGCCGGGGCGGTCGCTCCAGCGCAGCGTGACGCTGTTCTCGTCGGAGGCCTCGGCCACCCACATGTCCGACCCGGCCGGGTCGGGGCCGGACGTCGGCGCCGCGTTGGTCTCGGCGTCGGCAGGCTCGCCCGCGGTGACGGAGAGGTTCTCCCAGTCGCTGAGGCCGGTCACGCGCGAGTAGGGGTCGTTGCCGACCCATCCCGCGACGTCGACGTCCCGGCCGACGGCGAGGGTGACCTTCTGGCCCTCGGGGACGGTCGCGCTCACGGTGACGTCGCCTCCGACGAGCCCGAGGACACCGGGGTCGGTGACGACGAACGTGCCGTCACCGGTCGGCTTGGCCGTGGCGACCACCGTGTCGGTGTCGCGCCAGACCGTGGCCGAGGCGACACCGAGCGCGGCGGCAGCCAGTCCGATGAGGACCAGGACGCCGCCCAGAATGCGTTGCAGCACCGAGCTTTCCCTTCGACGTGGACAGTCCAGCATAGGGACGGCGCGGCGGGCTCCGTCCACGTGACCGCCCTGGCAGGGTGCGGTTCACGAACCCTTCACGACTCGCGTACGACGGACGCGCCCGGGCTCCTGCGCGTCGTCACGACCCGTGGAACACTGCCGGGGCGACGCCGTCGCGCCGCACCGACCCGGCGTGGGAGGATGTCCGACTCGTCCCGCCGGGGCAAGAATGTCCCGAGTATCGGCGCCCTGCCCCCGCCACTATCCTGGCGACGCCGGGGCACCCACCATGTACGGAGGTCTGCACGTGTCCGACGAGCGCACGCTCTTCCCGATCACCATGCGCGGTTACGACCGCGCGCAGGTGGACGGTCACATCGCCCGACTCGAGCAGGCGCTCGAGGAGGCCCGGCGGAACGTCGAGAGCACCGACGCGCGCGCCATGCAGATCTCCTCGGAGCTCGCGCTCGCCCAGCGCCAGCTGCGGGAGAACGAGAAGCCCTCCTACGCCGGGCTGGGCTCGCGCGTCGAGCGGCTCCTGCGGTCCGCGGAGGAGCAGTCCACCGAGGTGCTCACGCAGGCGAACCAGCAGGCCGCCGACATCATGGCGCGGGCCAAGCTGTCCGCCGGCCAGGTCCGCGCCCGCGCGGAGTCCGAGGCCTCGGAGCTGCTGGGCAGCGCCCGCCGCGAGGCGGAGGAGATCCGGTCCACGACGGCCGCGGAGGCCGAGGGCACGCTGCTCGCCGCCCAGCGCCGCGCCGAGGAGCTCGTCGGTTCCGCCGAGCGCGAGGCCGCCCTCATCACCAGCACCCTGTCCGCGGAGGAGAGCGAGCGCCGCGCCACGCTCGAGCGGGAGATCGGCGTCCAGCGCTCCACCGCGGAGCGCGAGACCACCGAGCTGCGCGTCGCCGCCGAGCGCGACACCGCGCAGCAGCGGGCGCAGGCCGCCGCCGAGGCCGCGGCGCTGCGCGAGGAGGCCGACCGCGAGTCCACCGACCTCCTGGAGCGCACCCGGCGCGAGGCCGCCCGCATCATCGCCGAGGCCAAGCACCAGGCCGCCGAGGCGTCGGACGCGGTGACGACCGAGCTCGAGCAGCTGCGCGAGCAGGCCCGCGCCGCGCTGGCCGACGCGGAGCTGGAGATCGCGCAGCGCCGCGAGCAGGTGGAGCACGAGGCCGCCGCGCGGCACGAGACGGCCCGCCAGGAGACGGACCTGCTGGTCCGCGCCGCCGAGGAGCACGCGGCGGAGGCCGAGCAGCGCGTCGCGCTGGCCCTGCAGCAGGCGGAGAAGGTCCGCGCGGAGTCCGACGCGTACGTGAAGTCCCTCGTCGCGGACGCCCGCCGCACCGCGGACGGGATCGTCGCCGAGGCGCGCGAGTTCACCGAGCAGATGGTCAACGACGCCCGCGTCGAGGCGGAGAACCACCGCTCCACCGCGGCCCGCCAGCTCGAGGACCTCACCCGCCGGCACGACTCGATCAACTCCTACCTCGAGGAGCTGCGCGGCCTGCTCGGCGCGGAGCGGGCCGCCGAGACCCCCGCCGGCCAGGGCCAGCCCGTCGCCGTCGTGCAGGCGAGCGTGCCGGCGCCTCAGGCGGACGCGCGCGACGACGCTGCGGCCGACGTCGAGCCCGAGACCGAGACCGACGAGGAGGCCTCCGAGCCGGCCGACGAGCGGCCCGCCGCGGACGCCGCCGAGCCGGAGTCCGACGACGCCGACACCGCGACCGGCACCGAGGTCGATACCCAGGCCGACGCCGAGGCCGACACCGAGCAGGAGTCGCCGGCCCCGTCCAAGGCCTGAGCCGCACGCCTCGACGCCGCGGGCCCGTCACCGCACGGTGG
>NZ_JBHVBO010000310.1:0-2502 GCF_042668085.1 Isoptericola sp. NPDC057391
CCGGGGCGCCTCTATGCCGGCCACGGGCTCGGCGGGGGGCGCCGGCCGCCCCACCAGCGCCGCGATCGCGCGCGCGGACCGCCGCGGCTCCGCGGGCCGCGGCGCGCCGGGACCGCCGTCGGCGGCCGCGCCGCCGAGGAGGGCGGCGTCGTCGAAGAGCACCGCGTCCGGGGAGGCGGCGCCGACGCCACCGGGGCCGAGACCCGCGAGCTCGGGGAACCCGAGCTCGGCCTCGCGGCCGGGCTCGCCGAGCGCCGCCCACGTCTCGTCCGCGAACGCCCCGGCCAGGTCGTCGCCGCCGGGGCCGTCGGGGCCCGGCCCGGGCACGGCGGACCCGGTGCTGCCGTCGCCGGTCACTCGATCACGTTCCTTCCCTCGGGCTGCACCGGGCACGACCGGCGCACCGGGCACATGGGGCACAGGTCGTTCTCGTGCGCGGTGAAGCGGCCGGCCGCCATCGTGTCGGCGGCGCTCTCCACCAGCGCCCGCGCCCAGCTCGAGCCGTCCTCGCCGACCTGGAGCGCGGGCTGGTCACGCAGCGTCGGACCGACGGTCGGCGTCCCGACGTACACCAGCCGCGCGCCCGCGCTGGGTGTGCCGGGCGGCAGGTCGAGGGCGCCCTCGGACACCGCGAGCTGGTACGCCCCGAGCTGCGGGTGCTCGGTGGCCTTCGCGCGGGCGGGCGCGCTGCGGCCGGTCTTGAGGTCGGCCACGGTCACGCCGTCGTCGCCCGCGTCCTCGACGCGGTCGATCTTGCCGCGCAGCCGCGCCCGGCCCACGGTGACGTCGAAGTCCGGCTCCACGAGCAGCGGGTCGCCCGCCTCCGCGTAGTAGGCGGCGAGGCGCTCGATCATCCTCTCGGCCCGGTTCCGCAGCTGGCGCGCGGGCCACCCGTCGGGCAGCGCGAGCTCGGGCCAGCGGCGGTCGAGCTCGGCGCGCAGCGCCGTGAGCGAGGCCTTCGGCAGGTCCTCCGCGATCGCGTGGACCAGCGTGCCGAGCGTCTGGTGGGTGGCGTCGGGCGCCGTGGCACCCGCCGACTCGAACGCCCACTTCAGGGCGCACGTGCTCACCGTCTCCACCTTGGACGGCGAGACCGTCACGACGTCGTCCGGCCCCCACAGCGGCGCCTCGCTGGACGTCGTGGCCACGCCGTACCAGGTGCGCGGGTCCGCCTCGGCGATCCCCGCGTCGGCCAGGTCCGCGAGCAGCGCGGCGGCGACGCCGACCGGACCGCCGTCGTCCCCGCGCCCGGCCGCGCGGACCAGCGTCGCGCGCGCCTCGGCGACCACCCCCCGCAGGTCGAGCGGTGGGCCCACGGTCACCCGCCGGGGGTCCGGCCCCTCCGCTCCCGTGCGGTCCTCGCCGGGCGGCGCCACGAGGTCGAGGAACACCGACGGCGCGTCCTCGGCGTCCTCCACGGCCGTCACGACCAGCCGGCGGCGCGCCCGCGACGTGGCGACCGCGAACGACCGCAGCTCGTCCGCGAGCACCTGGCGGCGGGCCTCCGGGCCCATGCCGTGCGCGTCGTCGGAGCGCCCGGCGAGCAGCTCCACCAGCGCCTGCGACCCCAGCAGCGAGTCGCGCAGCCGCAGGTCCGGCCACACGCCGTCCTGTACGCCGACGACCACCACGACGTCCCACTCGCGCCCCGCCGCGCCCGCCGGGGTGAGCGCCTCGACCGCGTGCGCGCCGACCGCCGACGCGGCGAGCGAGTCGGCGGGCAGGTCCTGCGACGCGAGGTAGTCGACGAACGCCGCGACGGGAGCGCCGGGCATGCGGTCCACGTACGTCTCCGCGGCGCGGAACAGGGCGAGGACGGCGTCCAGGTCGCGGTCGGCGCGCGCCCCGGCGGGGCCGCCCGCCAGCGCGGCGTCGCGCCACCGGTCGGCGAGCCCCGTGGCCGCCCACACCGCCCACAGGACGGTCTGCGCGGTGGCGCCCGGCTCGCCGGCCGCCGCCCGCCCCGCGGCGAGCACGCGCGCGACCGCGAGCGGCCCACGCCGGACCGGCGTCGGCAGGGTCTTGGCACGCGCCGCGTCGTCCAGCACCTCGACGAGCAGCGCGTCCGACGACCGGCCGCCGCCGCCCGACAGCTCCTCCGCCCGCAGCGCGCGCCGCAGGCGGCGCAGCGCCACCGCGTCGAGCCCGCCCACCGGGGACGTGAGCAGCAGCGCCGCCGTCTCCGGGTCGAGCGCGGAGCCCACCCCGGGCTCCCCGAGCTCGTCCGCGATCAGCCGGTCGACCCCACCGCCCGCCGCGCACACGCGCAGCGCCGCCAGGAGGGGCGACGCCGCCGGCTCGTCGCGCAGCGGGAGGTCCGAGCCGAGCAGCGCCACCGGCACCGACGCCGCGACCAGGTCGCGGCGCAGCGACGCCAGCCGGTCGCCGCTGCGCGCCACGACCGCCATCCGTTCCCAGGGCGTGCCGTGCAGCAGGTGCTCGGCGCGCAGCTCGCGCGCCACGAACGCGGCCTCCTGGGCGGCGCCCGCGAGCACCGCGACC
>NZ_JBHVBO010000311.1:0-2429 GCF_042668085.1 Isoptericola sp. NPDC057391
CGGTCCCCCGGCTCGACGGCGGACGCCGCGAGCGCCGCCGGGACCGCCGCGTAGTCGATGCCCGCGCGGCGCAGCGCGATCGCCCGCGCGCCGCGCTGCGTGGCGGCGGGCGCGGTGCCCGACGACGCGCGTTCGCGCGCCACGAGCTCGCGCACCGCGGGCGCGACCTCCTGGCCGTAGACCTGGATCAGGTTCGGGTCGTCGGCGGCGAGGATCACCGTGCCGACGCCGTCCTCGAGCGCGAGGGCCGCCAGCTCGTCGACCCACTGCTCCACCGGCCCCTGCAGGAACCCCTGCGGCTGCGCGGTGACCGCACCCTGCACGTTGAGCAGACGCCGGATCTCGGCCGGGTGGCGCCCCGCCTCCTCGGCCGCCTCGTCGATGATCGCGTTCCCGCGCTGCAGGTCGCCGTCCTTGAGGTAGGCCAGCGACGGCAGCCAGCCGTCGGCCTTGCGGGCGATGAGCCGCAGCATGCGCGGCTTGAGCGCGCCGAGCCAGATCGGGACGTCGTGGGCGGGCTCGGGCCCGCGCTTGGCGCCGACGACGCGGTGGTGGGCGCCCTCGACCCGCAGCGCGCGGCGCTCGCGACCGTCCCAGAGGCCGCGGACGATGTCGAGCGCCTCCTCGAGCGCGTCGACGGACTCGCCCGGCGTGAGGCGGGTGCCGCCCATCGCGACGATCGGGTCCCAGAACCCGCCGGCGCCCAGCCCGAGGGCGGCGCGGCCGCCGGAGAGCAGGTCGAGCGAGGCGACGGCGCGCGCGAGCACGGCCGGCGGGCGCAGCGGCAGGTTGAGCACGTTGCCCGCGACGGTGACGCGCTCGGTCTGCGCCGCCACCCACGACAGCAGCGTCCAGGTGTCGAGGAACCCCGGCTGGTACGGGTGGTCCTGGAACGTCACCAGGTCGAGCCCGGCCGCCTCGCTGACCTGGGCCAGCCGCACCGGCTGCTGAGGGTCGCGGTTCGTGGGGGTGAGGAACGTGCCGAAGACCAGGTCGTGGCCGTAGTCCGTCATGCGGGACCTTTCGCGGGAGGACCGCTCCCGTCTCCGGGAGATCGTCTGTCAGACAGACGATATCAGCGGCAACTCTTCTGGCGCGCCGCGCATTCCGCGTACCATGGCTCGGTGAGCACCACCGCCGACCCGACACGCAGCCTCGCGGAGACCGCCGCCGGCCCGGACGCCCCGTCGCCGCTGGGCTGGTCCCTCGCCGCGCTGCTGCGCGAGTGGAGCGCCCGCGTCGCCGCGGCGTGCGCGGACGTGCCGCACGGGGGCCGCGGCTACGAGGTGCTGGCCGCCGTCACCCACGACGCCCCGCCCACCCAGGCGGCGCTGGCCGCCCGGCTCGGCATCGACCGCACCGTGATGACCTACCTGCTCGACGAGCTCGCCGGCTGCGGGCTGGTCGAGCGGCGTCCCGACCCGGCCGACCGGCGCGCCCGCCGGATCGTCGTGACCGACCACGGCCGCGCCGTCCTCGCCGACCTCGACGCCCGCGTGCGCGTCGCGGAGGACGAGCTGCTCGCCGGCCTGGACGACGCCGAGCGCACCGCGTTGCGGCACCTGCTCGTCCGCGCCGCCACCGGCGCCGCGCCGGGAGACGACCGCTGCGCCGTCGTCGCGCGCGTCGTCGACCCGAGCTGACCGCCCGTCCTCACCACGGCACCGGCCCGATGGCGTCGACGAACGTGCCGGACGGCGCGCCCGCCGGCAGCGTCGCGGCCCGGTGCACGACGGCCGCCGCGTCGTCGGGACCCAGGGGCGCGTGCTCCCGGTTCAGCGGCGTGAGGTCCGTGCGGACGAAGCCCGGGCAGACGGCGGTCACGGTGATCGGCGTGCCCGCGAGCGCCTTGGCCAGCGCCACGGTCACCGCGTTCAGCGCCGCCTTCGACGACTGGTAGGCCGGCACGACCGTGGAGTAGTACGGCGACGCCGTGTCCTGCTGGTCGGCGAGCGAGCCCATGCGCGTGGTGACGTTGACGACGCGCCCGGCGTCGCTGCGGCGCAGCAGCGGCAGGAAGGCCTCCAGCACCAGCACCGGCCCGAACAGGTTGGTGGCGTAGGTGCGGCGGAACAGGTCGAGGTCGACGGCCTCGGCCGGCTCGGCGGAGGCCTCGGGCAGCACGCCCGCGTTGTTCACGAGCACGTCGAGGCGGCCGAACCGCTCCTCGACGTGGGACGCCGCGGCGCGCACCTGGTCGGGGTCGGTGACGTCGAGCAGCACGCTGCTCGCGTCGCCGCCCTCGGCCCGCACGCGGTCGACGGCGGCGCGGCCCGCGTCGTCGCGACGGGCGCCGACGACGACGTGGAAGCCGTCGGCGGCGAGGCGGCGGGCCGTGGCGAGGCCGATGCCGCGGGTGGCGCCGGTGACGAGTGCGATCTTCATGGGTCCTCCCGGAGGTCGCGCCGCCCCGGTGGCGGCGCCCACCC
>NZ_JBHVBO010000312.1:0-2365 GCF_042668085.1 Isoptericola sp. NPDC057391
ATCACTTCCCATGAAACGGGATTTCACGGTTCGATGGCCGGGTGCGCTCTGAGCGCACTCCGTCCTCGAGAGGAGCACTCCCCGTGAGATCCGTACGACGACGCACCACCGGGCTGGCAGCCGCCGGCCTTCTCCTTCCCCTGGTCACGATCCCCGCGGTCGCCGCGGGGGCGGGGCCGTCCACCGCCCCCACGTCCGACGTGACCTGCGACGCCGTCGTCGCCGCGCCGGACCGGGAGGCCGCGTTCGCCGCCGCGAGCGACGCCACCGGGGTCCCCGGCGACCTGCTCAAGGCCGTCTCCTACATGGAGTCCCGCTGGGACCAGCACGCCGGCACCCCCAGCGCGGACGGCGGCTACGGCCTGTTCAACCTGCTCGACCACGCGCCCGAGGCGCCCGACGGGGCCGGTAAGGACGCCGCCCCGCGCACGGCCGTGAGCGAGCTCGACCGCGCCGCCGCCCTGACCGGGCTGTCCGTCGCCGAGCTGAGGTCCGACGCCGGCGCGAACACCTGCGGCGCCGCCGCGCTCCTGGCCTCCTACCAGCAGGAGGCGGGCCAGGCCGCGGGCGACCTCGCGTCCTGGGATGCCGCCGTCGTGCGGCTGGGCGGGTCCCCGTCCTTCGCCGACCGGGTGTACGCGACGCTGCGTCAGGGCGAGAGCCGCACCACCGACGACGGCGGGCGCGTGACCCTCGCCGCCCGGCCGGACGCCGTCCGGCCCGCGTCGTCCGCCGCCGCGGTGAGCGACCCGGCCGCCGACTGCCCGCCCGACCTGGGCTGTGAGTGGCTGCCGGCGCCGTACGCGAAGGGCAGCGCAGACCTGCCCGACGACACGGGCAACTACGGCAACCACGACCAGGCCGACCGCACGGGCGAGGGCGGACCGTCGATCGACTACATCGTCATCCACGACACGGAGACGGCGTACGAGCCGAGCGTCAGGCTGGTCACCGACCCCACGTACCTGGCGTGGAACTACACGCTGCGCTCGTCCGACGGGCACGTGGCGAACCACCTCGAGCCGGCCGACGTCGGCTGGCACGCGGGCAACTGGTACATGAACATGCACTCGATCGGCCTCGAGCACGAGGGCTGGGCCGGCACGTCGGGCTGGTTCACGGAGGCCATGTACCAGTCGTCGGCCGAGCTGGTGCGGTACCTGGCCGACAAGTACGACGTGCCGCTCGACCGGGCGCACGTCATCGGGCACGACCAGATCCCCGGCATCCTGCCCGGCTACACCAAGAACGTGCACTGGGACCCGGGCCCGTACTGGGACTGGGAGCACTACTTCGACCTGCTCGGCGCGCCGATCGGCGGCGGCCTGCCCGCGACGACGGACGTCGCGCCCGGCGACGTCGTCGAGGTGGTCGCCGGCTACGACGAGAACGCCAACCCGGTCACGGGGTGCGAGCAGGCGTCGCCGGGATCCGGGGACTGCGTCGCGGGCGCCGGCACCAACTTCGCCGTCGCGTACCAGGAGCCGTCGCTCGACGCCCCGTACGCGCGCGACCCCGGCTGGAAGCCGGACGGCGCGGACGGCACGACCTACGCGAGCGACATCAGCGCGCGCGTGAGCTCCGGCCACAAGCTCGTCGTCGCGCAGGTACGGGGCGAGTGGCTGGGCGTGTGGTGGGCCGGCTCGCTGGCCTGGATCCACAACCCGGCCGACCGGCCCGTCGTCGTGCCGAGCACCGGGCAGACGGTGACCGTGAGCGGGGACGAGGCCGCGTCGATCTACGGCCGGGCGTACCCGGAGGCGGCAGCGTACGCGCCGTACCCCGGGATCACCCCGCAGTCCGTGGTGCCGATCGAGTACACGATCGGCACGGACCAGAGCTACGTGGTGTCCGACGACTCCGTGTCGACGGACTACTACTACGCCACGTCGTTCGACGGCTCCGTGCCCGACGACCGCACGGACGTGCGCGGCGAGGACGCGTACTACCAGCTCTGGTACGCGCACAAGCAGGTCTTCACGCGCGCCGCCGACGTGACCCTGCACGACCCCGTCGTCACCGACGTCGAGGCCCCGAGCATCGAGGGCAGGGCGAAGATCGGCAGGATGCTCACCGTCGACCCGGGGGAGTACCTGCCCGGGGACGGCACGGACGTCGACGTGCAGTGGCTGCGCGACGGCGATCCCGTGCGCGGGGCGAACGGTGCGCGGTACCACCTCACCGGGCGCGACCGTGGCGCGGACATCTCGGTCGAGGTGACCGTCTCCGCCCCGGGCTACACGTCGGCGACGTTCACGTCCGACGCCGTCGGCCCGGTGCGCCCGCACTGACGCCGAGATAGAGAACCCCCGAGCGCGAGATAGAGAACCCTTCGCGCCGAGATAGAGAACGAGCTTCTCTATCT
>NZ_JBHVBO010000313.1:0-2363 GCF_042668085.1 Isoptericola sp. NPDC057391
GTCGCGGACGCCGCGACCGGCGCGGCCGTGCGTGCGCTGGTGCTGCGCGTGCACGACGACGGCGCGGGCGGCGCCGCGGTGCGCGCCCCCGACGCGTCCGGCAGGGGCAGCGGCCTCGCGGGGCTCACGGACCGGCTGTCGGGCGTCGACGGGACGCTCCGGGTGGTCAGCCCGGTGGGAGGGCCTACGGTGATCACCGTGACCATCCCGCTGCCCGCCCCCGGGTCCCGCCGATGACGCCCGACGCGACCGGTTCGAGCCCGCTGCGCGTCGTCGTCGCCGAGGACTCCGCCATCCTGCGCGACGGGCTCGTCGCGCTCCTGTCCCGCCGCGGGTACGACGTGGTGGCGGCGGTGCCCGACGGCGACTCCCTCGTCCGCGAGGTCACGACCCTGGCCGCGGCCGGCGCGCTGCCCGACGTGCTCGTCGCCGACATCCGCATGCCGCCGTCCCACACGGACGAGGGGCTGCGCGCGGCCGAGGCGCTGCGTGCGGCGCACCCCGGCCTGCCGGTGCTGGTGTTCTCGCAGTGGGTCGAGACCCGCTACGCGTCCCGGCTGCTCGAGGGCGACCCGCGCGGCGTCGGCTACCTGCTCAAGGACCGCGTCGCCGACGTCGGGGACTTCGTCGCCGCGCTCGGCCGGGTCGCGGCGGGGGAGACGGTGCTCGACCCGGAGGTGGTGCGCCAGCTCATGGGCGCGCACCGCTCGCCGGAGGACGGCGTGGGCCGCCTGACGCCGCGCGAGAAGGAGGTCCTGGAGCTCATGGCGCAGGGCCGCTCCAACGGCGCCATCGCCGAGCAGCTGTACCTGTCGTACGGGGCGGTGGAGAAGAACGTCGCCGCCATCTTCACCAAGCTCGACCTGCCGCAGGACTCCGCCGACCACCGGCGCGTGCGCGCCGTCCTGCGCTACCTCGGCGTCGACGCCTGACCGGCGACAACTCGTGGGCCTGACCCGGGGGACATCCCCCGGGGTGGCCCGGGGGAGACGGCGCGAGGCGCGGGGGCCAGGCCCATGTCGGACGACGTCGCAGGTCACGAGGCTGGAAGCGTTCTCGTCGCCCAGCCTCAGGAGCCATCGTGGCCGTCCTCGACGCCCCCGCCCCACCCGTCCCGTCAGCGCCGGTCGCCCGGCCGCGCCCCGTCGCCCCGGCAGCGCCACCGGTCGCCGCGCCCACCGCCCGCCCGCGCCGGGCGCGCGACCCGTTCGTCGACGTCGTGCGGGCGCTCGGCACGCTCGGGGTGGTGCTGCTGCACTGGCTCATGGCGGAGGCCACGTGGGACGGGCGGACGCTCCTCGTCGGCAACGCGCTCGGGCACGGCGCCGGCTGGCTCGTGACCTGGCTGCAGCCGCTGGCCCTGCTGTTCTTCGCGGCCGGCGCCTCCGCCGGGTACCAGCGCGGGGCCGCCGTCGTGGGCGGACGCGGCTGGGCCGGCACCGTGCTCGCGCGGCTGCGGGCGACCGCCCGCCCGGTCGGGGCGTTCGTAGGCGCGTGGGCGCTCGCGGTCGCCGCGCTCCTCGCCGTCGGGGTGCCCGACGACGCGGTGTGGCGGATGGCGCGGATGGCGCCGCAGCTGCTGTGGTTCCTCGCCGTCTGGGTGGTGCTCATGGCGCTCACGCCGCTGCTGCGCGCGGCCTGGCGGCGCTGGAGGTGGGGCGCCCTGGCCGTGGCCGTGGCGCTTCCGCTCGCGCTGGACGCGCTGCGGTTCGGGTTGCCCGGCGAGCTCACCGGCATGCTGGCCTGGGCCAACGTGCTGCTCGCCTGGGCCGCGCCGTTCCTGGCCGGGATCGCGTACGCCGCCGAGCGCACCGCCCCGCGCCGGCCCACGCTCGACCCGGACGCCGACCCGCTGGCCGGTCGTGGCGCGCGGCTGCTCCTCGCCGCCGGTGCCGTCGCCGCGGTCGCCGCGACCGCCGTGCTGGTGGCGGCCGGGCCGTACCCGCTGAGCCTCGTCGGGATGCCGGGGGACGAGATCTCCAACCTCGGGCCGCCGACGGCGCCCGTCGTCGCGCACGCCGTCGCCCAGGTGTGCCTGGTGCTGCTGTTCCGGGGCGCCCTGGTGCGGCGTGCCGCGACCGGCGCGGGGGAGCGGGCCGTCGGCGCCCTGGCCCGACGGTCGATGACCGTCTACCTGTGGCACCTCACCGCGATGTTCGCCGTCGTCGGGGTCGCGCTGCTCGGGCTCGGTCAGGAGCTGCCGGCCGCCTGGGGCGCGGACTGGTGGGCGTCGCGCCCGGTCTGGTTCGCGGCGTACCTGCTGGTGCTGCTCGGCCTGGTGCGCGTGTTCGGCCACTTCGAGGACCGCCGCCGCTGACCCCGGGTGTTGTGGGTGGGATCGTGGCCCAGTTTCGTCGCGAAAC
>NZ_JBHVBO010000314.1:0-2273 GCF_042668085.1 Isoptericola sp. NPDC057391
GACCGTAGCCACTACGGTCCGTCCCCTCTCTATCTCGCGAGTCCGGGTTCTCTATCTCGCGGTGCCCAGGGCGGCGCCGACGACGAGCTCGAGGGTGGGGCGCGGGTCGGTCGGGTCGTGGCGGGAGATCGCGTGCAGCAGCAGGCCCTCGTACGCGCCGGAGACGGCGACCATCGCCGCGCGCGCGTCGGCCGCGCCGAGCCGGCCCACCATCCGCTCGCCCCAGTCGAGGAGCGCCTCGCGGCCGCGGTTGACGCGCACCCGCAGGTCGGGGTCGTGGCTCGCCTCGAGGAAGAGGACGAGGCGTGCGGTGGTGGCGGCGCGGTCGGGGCCGGTCGCCTGCGCGAAGCCGGCGCACAGCATGTCGACCAGGTCGGCCGTCGACCGGGGCTCCGGCGCGGCGGACAACCCCGCCAGGTCGCGGGCGGCGAGCTCGTCGGCGACGCCGGCCAGCAGGGCGGCGCGGGTGCGGAAGTAGTTCGACGTCGAGCCGCGGGGGAGTCCGGCGCGCTCGTCAACCTTCCCGTGCGTGAGGGCGCGGAGCCCCTCGGTGCCGAGCAGGTCCACGGCCGCGTCGAGCGCGCGGCGTCGGGGCGGGAGGGGGACGGTCACGACGTCACCCTAGCCCCCATTACTACAGATCTAGTGACGTGACACTACGAACGTAGTACCGTCGAGGGATGGACGAGAACGTGGTGAGCGAGACGTCGGCCGAGGTGCCGATGCCCGAGCTCGCCGGTGTCACCCATCGGTGGGTGGACGTCGACGGGCTCGCGATGCACGTGGTCGAGCAGGGCGCCGGTGACCCGGTGCTGCTGCTCCACGGGTTCCCGGAGCACTGGTGGGAGTGGCGCGGGGCGATCGGTCCCCTCGCGGCCGATCATCACGTCGTGTGCCCGGACTTGCGCGGGGCCGGCTGGACCGACGCCCCGCCGGACGGCTACACGCACGACCGGCTCCTGGCGGACGTCGTCGGCCTGCTCGACGCGCTGGGCCTCGACCGGGTGCACGTCGTCGCCCACGACTGGGGCGCGATCGTCGGCTTCCACCTGTGCCTCGAGCACCCCGACCGCGCGGCGTCGCTGCTGAGCATGGGGGTGCCCCACCTGTGGCTGCGGTTCGACCCACGGCTGCTGCTCATGCTGCGCCACACCTGGTTCCAGGTGGTCATCGCCTCGCGGATGACCGGGCCGCGCGCGCTGTCGCGGGGCAGGCAACGGCTGCCCCGCCACCTGCTGCAGGCGTACGGCGACGACCGGCCGGTGATGACCGACGCCGACGTCGAGGCCTACGTGGCGCCGCTGCGGCAGCCCGCGCGGGCACGGGCCGGGTCCGCGCTCTGCCGGGAGTTCGTCCGCCGCGAGCTGCGGGCCGTGCTGCGCGGCGCGTACCGCGACCAGCACCTGAGCACGCCGGCCGTCGCGCTCCTCGGCGAGAACGACATCCTCAGCGACCCCGCGCTGCTCGGCGGGTACGAGGAGCACGCCGACGACCTCACCGTCGACGTGCTCCCCGGCGTCTCGCACTTCATGGTCGACGACCGCCCGGATCTCGTCGTCGACCGTGCGCGCGAGCTGTTCGCCCGCGCGGCATGACGACCCTCAGACGTCGGCCGAGTGCGCGCCCGTCACCGGCGGGTCGGCGGACCAGGGGAACGTGATCCACAGGTCGGTGTCGCGCCAGGAGTAGTCCGGCCGGATGATCGTGCGGGGCTTGGTGTAGAGCACCACGGACCGGGCGTCGGCACCCTGCTCCGCCAGCATGTCCATGACGAGCGCGAGGGTGCGCCCGGAGTCGGCGACGTCGTCCACGACGAGCACCTTGGAGCCCGGCAGCTCGGACGTGTCCATGAGGGGCGGCAGCACGCGGGGGTCGTCGAGGGTCTTGCCGATGTCGGTGTAGAACTCGACGTTCATCGTGCCGACGCCCTTGGTGCCCAGGGCGTACGCCATGGCGCCGCCGGGCACGAGGCCGCCGCGGGCGACGGCGATCACGACGTCGGGCAGGAACCCGCTGTCGACGACCTGCTGCGCCAGCTCGCGGATCGCGACCGGCAGCAGGGTCCAGGTGAGCACCTCGCGCTCGGGGGCGGCGGCGACCGCGGCGGGCGGCTCGGTGGGGGTGGGCTCTGCGCTCATGGCACCCGAGACTACGCGCGACGGCGGGCCCCCGTGACCGGGGCCCGCCGTCGCGATGGGGCTGGCCTGCCGCTGGCCTGCCGCTGGCCTGCCGCTGGGCTGCTGCTGGCCTGCACTGCCGTCCGCGGGGCCTGC
>NZ_JBHVBO010000315.1:0-2188 GCF_042668085.1 Isoptericola sp. NPDC057391
GCCGCACCCACCCGGGTGCGGCGCCGTCGTCGTGCTCGGGCTGCCGGGGTCAGCCCATGCCCGTCCGGAACCCCTCGCGCCAGCTCGCGAACCGCGGCTCCCAGGCGAGCTCGCGCCGAGCCTTCGCGTTGGACGACGCGCGGACGGTGGTCATCATCGCCGTGCCCAGCTGGCCGAGCATCGGCCGTGCCAGCCACGCCGGCAGCCGCATCGGGCGGCGTCCGCCGAGCTGCTCGGCCAGGTACGGCAGCCACTCGGCGACCGGCGCGGGGTCGTCGTCGACGACGTTGTACGTCCCGGGAGCGCCGCGCCCGACGGCGGCGGCCGCCGCCGTCGCGGCGTCCTCGACGTGCATGAACGACCACATCCCCGTGCCGCCGCCGACGACGGGGAACCGGCCGCGGCGCACCAGCTCCGCGACGGAGCCCGTGCGGGACAGCGCCTGCCCGGGCCCGTAGAAGGCGCCGTAGCGCAGGACGACGCCCTCGATGCCCGCCGTCCCGGTCACCGCCCGCTCGAGGTGCACGATGGCGCGCAACGACCGCACGGCCTCCTTGCCAGGGTCGTCGGTGAGCGGGTCGTCCTCGGTCTTGACCGGCCCGCCCCGCCGCTCGTTCGGCCACCCGGTGTAGCTCTGCGCCACGAACCGCCGGGCCCCCGCCGCGACGGCCGCCGCGAGCAGGGAGTCGGTGCCCTCGGTCCGGAGCCGGTTGGTGACGGCGAAGTCCTCGTCGAAGCGGCGGAAGTCCCCCGTGATCGACGACAGGGCGGTGAGCTGGTGCACGACGACGTCCGGCGCGGCGGCCTCGACGGCGTCCCGGACCGAGCCGGGGTCCAGGCCGTCCATGACGACGCCCTTCGCCCCGGCGGCGCGCACCGCCGCGAGGCGCGGCTCGCTGCGAGCCGTGCCGACGACCTGGTGCCCCGCCGCGAGCAGCAGCGGCACCAGCCTGCTGCCGACGGCTCCGGTGGCCCCGGCGACGAGGACCCTCATGGTGGTCTCCTCTCCTCAGCCTCTCGACGGTATGCCGGGCCGTGGTGTGACGCCGACCGGGAGCCCGACTGGCAGCATGGCGGCGTGACCACCGGCATCGGCCTGGCGCGGGCCTACCACGACGACGTCGTCCGCCCCCTGCTGCAGGCCTGGCGGCCAGGCCTGCGGTACGCGGCGGCGCGCCTGGGCAGCGGGTCGGACGTTCTCGGGCTGGACGACGAGACGTCTCGCGACCACGACTGGGGGCTGCGGCTCACGCTGCTCGTCGACGAGCCGGACGTGGCGGCGCTCGACGCCCACCTGGAGGCCACGCTGCCGGCCGAGCACGCGGGCCTGCCCGTGCGGTTCGCCACGACCTGGGAGCCGGTGGTGCGCCACCGCGTGGAGGTCGCGACGCCCCGCGGCTTCGCGGCGTCGCGCCTCGGCCTCGACCCGACGACGGACCTCGACGCCGCGGGCTGGCTGGGGCTCACCGGGCAGAGCGTGCTGGAGGTGACCGCCGGCGCCGTCTTCCACGACGGGCCGGGGGAGCTCACCGCGATCCGGGAGCGGCTGCGGTGGTACCCCGACGACGTCTGGCTGCACGTGCTCGCGGCGGAGTGGGCGCGCGTGGGGCAGGAGCTGCCGTTCGTCGGGCGCACCGGGGTGCGGGGCGACGACGCGGGCTCGCGTGTCCTCGCGGCCAGGATCGCCGGCTCGCTGCTGCGGCTGGGCCTGCTGCTGGAGCGGCGGTGGCCGCCCTACCCCAAGTGGCTCGGCACCGCGTTCGCGGGGACGCCGTCGGCGGCGGCCGCGGGCGCGCACCTGGACCGGGCGCTCGCGGCCACGACGTGGCGGGAGCGCGACGCCGCCCTCGGCGACGCGTGCGACGCGCTGCACGAGCGGCAGCGCGACGTCGGGCTGCCGGCCCTCGTGGGCCGCGCGACCGAGCCGTTCTTCGACCGCCCGTCGCGCGGGCTGCGTGCGCTTCCCGAGCTGCTGCGGGACGCCGCCGGGGACGCCGTGCGCGGCCTGCCCGCCGCCGTCGAGCAGTGGGTCGACGCCGTCGACGTCCTCACGGACGGGCGGCGCCGCGTCGCGCTCCTGACGCCGAGATAGAGAAGGGGGGCGCGCGGGCGTGACGAGGGGGGGGGGGGGGGCGCGCGCCCGCCGGCCGGGGGCCGCCGCGGAGGAGAGGGCAGGGGGGGGGAGGTA
>NZ_JBHVBO010000316.1:0-2157 GCF_042668085.1 Isoptericola sp. NPDC057391
AGGCGCGAAACAGGGCCACACGCCCACCCACAACGATCAGGCGAGGAGGTCGAGGTCGGCCTCGGTGTCGACGTCGCGGCCGTCGCCGGGGTGTGTGACGACGTCGATGAGGTCGGCGTGGGCGCGCAGGAACGCCCGCGCCCCCGCGTCGCCGACGGCGCTCGCGGCGGCCGGCCCGGCGAGCGCGGCGTCCAGCACGAGCGGGTGCGCCCAGCGGGGGCGACCGCCCTCGGGCGCGGGGGCGTCCGCCCACCGCGAGGCGGTGACGCGTCCGGGCCGGTGCGCGGCCAGGAGCCGGGCGACGTCCTCGGGCGCGACCCCGGGCTGGTCGACGTGCGCGACGACGACCCGCGCGGGAGTCTCGCCGTCGCGCGGCTCCAGCGCGGCCGCGACGCCCGCCCGCAGGGACGACGCCATGCCCGTCGCCCAGTCGTCGTTGACGACGACGCGCGCCGCGCCCAGGTCGGCGTCGGCGGCCACCCGCGGGGCGTCGGCCCCGAGCACGACGACCACGTCGTCGCAGCCTCCGTCGGCGAGGACGCGCGTCGCGTGCTCCACGAGGGGCCGGCCGCCGTGGCGACCGTGGGGGAGCAGCGCCTTCGGGCCGCGGCCCAGCCGGGAACCCGCGCCCGCGGCGAGCAGCACGGCCACGGTGGGACCCGTCACGAGCCCTCGTGCCGCGCGTCGTAGGCCCGCTGGGCCGCGCCGACCTCGTCGACGGCGCCCTCGAGCACCTCGATGAGGCCGACGAGCCGGTCGGCGACCCGTCGCCCCAGGTCGGTCAGCGAGTACTCCACGTGCGGCGGGATGGTCGTGCGGACCTCCCGGGCCACCATGCCGTCGCGCTCCAGCGCCTGGAGGGTCTGGGCGAGCATCTTCTCGCTCACGCCGTCGATCCGGCGGCGGAGCGCGTTGAAGCGGACGGCGCCGTCGCGCAGACCCGCCACGGTGAGCACGCCCCAGCGGCCGGTGACCGCCTCCAGCGCCTGGCGCGACGTGCAGCCGCGCGAGAACACGTCGGCGATCATCGCGTCGGTCGGGCCGGCGTCGGTCTGCTCGACGGCGGGGGAGTCGGTGGTCACCCGCCCAGGATACGGCGCGGTCGCCCGGCAGGCACTGTGACAAGCACCGCACAGTCGATGGGTTGGCACTTACGAAAAGTAAGTGCATGCTGGCGAGGTCGGCCCGTCGCGGGCCGGCCGCGAGCCCGACCTCAGCCTGGATCGAAGGAGCATCACCATGACCATCGCCGTCACCGGCACCAGCGGCCACCTGGGCCGCCTCGTCGTCGAGTCCCTCCTCGCCCGGGGCGCCGCGCCCGCCGACGTCGTGGCCCTCGCGCGCTCGACGGAGAAGGTCGCGGACCTCGCGGCGCCGGACGGGCCCGGCGTCGTCGTCCGCGAGGCCGACTACGACCGCCCCGAGACGCTGGCGTCCGCGCTGGACGGCGTCGAGGTGCTGGTGCTCGTCTCCGGCTCCGCCGTCGGCCAACGGGTCCGCCAGCACGGCGCCGTGATCGAGGCGGCCAAGGGCGCCGGCGTCCGCCGCGTCGTGTACACGAGCGCGCCGCACGCCGACACCTCGCCGCTGGTCCTCGCCCCCGAGCACAAGGCGACCGAGGAGCTGCTCGCAGCCTCCGGCCTCACGACCACCGTCCTGCGCAACGGCTGGTACACCGAGAACTACCTCGGTGACGTGCAGCAGGCGCGCGAGACGGGCGAGATCGCGCGCAGCGTCGGTGACGGCCGCGTCGCCAGCGCGAGCCGCGCGGACTACGCCGAGGCCGCCGCCGTCGTCGCCCTCGCCGACGACGGCTCCCACGACGACTCCGTCTACGAGCTCAGCGGGGACGTCGCGTGGGACTTCGACGAGCTGGCCGCCACCGCCGGCGCGCTGCTCGGCCGGCCCGTGACGTACCGCCGGCTCACCCCCGACGAGCACCGCGACCAGCTGCTCGCGGCCGGCCTCGACGAGGGCACGGCCGGGTTCGTCGTCGCGCTCGACGGCAACACGCGCGACGGCCTGCTCGCCGACACCTCGGGCGACCTCGCCCGCCTGATCGGACGCCCCACCACGCCCCTCGCCGACGGGCTGCGGCGCGCGCTGGGCGACTGAGACCCGACCGGCGCGGCGGGCGCCGGCCCGGACGATGGACGG
>NZ_JBHVBO010000317.1:0-2091 GCF_042668085.1 Isoptericola sp. NPDC057391
GTCCCACACCGTGGGGCCGGGCCTCGTCGTCTGCGGCGGTGCATGCTGGGACCGGCGGACGCCGGACCCACGAGACAGCCCACGAGAGAGTTCGAGACAGGAGTGGTCATGCAGCTGGTGGTGGCGCGCGTCGGGCGGGCGCACGGGCTCCGGGGCGAGGTCGGGCTCGACCTGCGCACCGACAACCCCGAGGAGCGGCTCGCCGTCGGGCTCACCCTCGCGACGGAGCCCGCCGAGGCCGGCCCGCTGACGGTGACGGCCGCGCGGGTGCACCAGGGCCGCTGGCTCGTGTCCTTCGCCGAGGTGGCCGACCGCACCGCGGCGGAGGCGCTGCGGGGCGTCGAGCTCGTCGTCGAGGCCGACGCCTCCGACGAGGAGGACGCCTGGTACCCCCACGAGCTCCAGGGCCTGCGTGCCGAGCTCGAGGACGGCACCGTGGTCGGCGAGGTCACCGGGCTCGAGCACCTGCCGGCGCACGACGCGCTCGTCCTGCGGGAGACGGGCGGGGAGCGCACGCTCGTCCCGTTCGTCCGCGCCATCGTTCCGGTGGTCGACGTCGCGGGCGGGCGCGTGGTGCTGACTCCGCCGGGTGGGCTGCTCGCCCGGGACGCGGCATCCGCCGTCGTCGACCGGCCCGACGACGCGCAGGGCGAGGGCTGACGTGCGCGTCGACGTCGTCTCGATCTTCCCCGACTACCTGGCCGCGCTGGACCTGTCGCTGGTGGGCAAGGCCCGCAGGGCGGGGCTACTCGACCTGCGGGTGCACGACCTGCGGGACTGGACCACCGACCGGCACCGCACGGTCGACGACACCCCGTTCGGCGGGGGAGCGGGCATGGTCATGCGCCCGGACGTCTGGGGCCGAGCCCTCGACGACGTCCTGCCGGCGGGCGGCGGCGGGCACCTGGTGGTGCCCACGCCGTCGGGCGACGTCTTCACGCAGCGGCACGCGGAGGCGCTGGCGGCCGAGGAGCACGTGGTCATCGCCTGCGGGCGCTACGAGGGCATCGACGCGCGCGTCGCCGAGCGCACCCGGGCCGCCGGTCGCCGCGTCAGCGAGCTGTCGATCGGGGACTACGTCCTCAACGGCGGGGAGGTGGCCGCGCTCGTCATGATCGAGGCGTTCGGGCGGCTGCTGCCCGGCGTCGTGGGCAACCCGCACTCGCTGGTCGAGGAGTCGCACGGTGCGGCCGGCCTGCTGGAGTACCCGGTGTACACGAAGCCGCCGGAGTGGGAGGAGCTCGAGGTGCCCGAGGTGCTCCTGTCCGGCCACCACGCCCGGATCGAGCGCTGGCGCCGCGACCGCGCCCTGGAGCGGACCGCCGCGCGGCGTCCCGACATGGTGGCCGCGCTCGACCCGGCGTCGCTCGACGAGGCCGACCGGGCCGTCCTCGCCGGCCTGGGCTGGGAGGTGCGTGACGGACGCCTCCGTCGGGCGGGGGAGCCCGAGCCGGGGGGCGTGCCGGGACGTATGGCAGAATAGGTCGCTGGTGTGTTCGCCGACCCGGCCTCTGCCACAGGGGAGGTCACGGCGGCTGCTGGTCAGCCCGCCCGGTCGAGGAGCCGACGCACCACCGTTACGTCAGACACCGCGCGCCTGCGGGCGCGCCAGGATCTTGCACCTGACCTGTGGCAGGGCGGGGAGACAACCATGCACACGCTCGACTCCGTCGACGCAGCCTCGCTGCGCTCCGACGTCCCGGACTTCCGCGCCGGCGACACCGTCAAGGTCAACGTCAAGGTCGTCGAGGGCAACCGCTCGCGCGTCCAGGCGTTCCAGGGCATCGTCATCGCGCGCCAGGGCGGCGGCGTCCGCGAGACGTTCACCGTCCGCAAGATCAGCTTCGGCGTCGGCGTGGAGCGCACGTTCCCCCTGCACGCCCCGACCATCGACTCGATCGAGGTCGTCTCCCGCGGCGTCGTCCGCCGGGCGAAGCTGTACTACCTGCGCAACCTCCGCGGCAAGAAGGCGAAGATCCGCGAGAAGCGCGAGACCGCGCCGGCCTCGAAGTGAGGCCGTGCGGCGTGACGCACCGCGTCGCGTCGCGCTGACACGCACCCCGGACGGGCGGTCCTGCCGATGGCAGGGCC
>NZ_JBHVBO010000318.1:0-1932 GCF_042668085.1 Isoptericola sp. NPDC057391
GGGTGGCGCGGGGTCTCGTCGTGGTCGCGGGGACGCGGGAGGTCAGGCCTCCTTCGTCTCCTCGGCCTTCTCGTCAGCCTTGTCCTCGGCGGGGGCCTCGGCCGGAGCCTCGGTGGCCTCCTCGGTCGCCTCGACGGCGGCCTCGTCCTTGGCGGGCTTCTCGTCCTTGGCGGCCTTCGTCGACGCCTTCTCAGTGGCCTTCGTGGCCTCCTTGACGACGGCCTGCTTCGGGCTCACCGGCTCGGTCACGAGCTCGATGACCGCCATGGGCGCGTTGTCGCCCTTGCGGTTGCCGATCTTGGTGATGCGCGTGTAGCCACCGTTGCGCTCGGCCATGGCCGGGGCGATCTCGGTGAACAGCGTGTGCACCACGGACTTGTCGCGGACGACGGTCAGCACCCGGCGACGCGCGTGCAGGTCGCCGCGCTTCGCGAAGGTGATGAGGCGCTCGGCCAGGGGGCGCAGGCGCTTCGCCTTCGTCTCCGTGGTGGTGATGCGGCCGTGCTCGAAGAGCGACGTCGACAGGTTCGCGAGGATCAGTCGCTCGTGAGCCGGGCTGCCACCGAGCCGCGGACCCTTGGTGGGGGTAGGCATTTCTGGTTCTCCTTGAGGGTGGTTCCGCACCGCGCGGCCCGGTCAGGTCGAGCGGGCTGCTGCGGGCGCGGAGACGTCAGTACGACTGCTCGTCCGAGTACGTGGCCTCGTCGTCCCCGCCGCTGAAGTACGCGGAGCTGGACGGGTCGAAGTCGAGGGGCGAGTCCTTCAGCGAGAGGCCCAGCTCGGCGAGCTTCTCCTTGACCTCGTTGATGGACTTCGCACCGAAGTTGCGGATGTCGAGCAGGTCGGCCTCGCTGCGAGCCACGAGCTCACCCACCTGGTGGATGCCCTCGCGCTTGAGGCAGTTGTACGAGCGGATCGTGAGGTTGAGCTCCTCGATCGGCAGCGCCAGGTCCGCGGCCAGCGCGGAGTCCGTCGGCGACGGGCCGATCTCGATGCCCTCGGCCTCGACGTTCAGCTCGCGGGCGAGGCCGAACAGCTCGACGAGCGTCTTGCCGGCCGAGGCGAGCGCGTCGCGCGGGGCGATCGCGGCCTTCGTCTCGACGTCGACGATCAGCTTGTCGAAGTCCGTGCGCTGCTCCACACGCGTGGCCTCGACCTTGTAGGTGACCTTGAGGACCGGCGAGTAGATCGAGTCGACGGGGATCCGACCGATCTCGGCCTCGTCGTTCTTGTTCTGCGCCGCGGACACGTAGCCACGACCGCGCTCGACGGTGAGCTCGATCTCGAGCTTGCCCTTGTCGTTGAGCGTGGCGACGTGCAGGTCCGGGTTGTGCACCTCGACGCCCGCCGGCGGCACGATGTCCGCGGCGGTGACCACGCCCGCACCCGTCTTGCGCAGGTACATCACGACGGGCTCGTCGTTCTCCGAGGAGACGACGAGGTTCTTGATGTTGAGGATGATCTCGGTGACGTCCTCCTTCACACCCGGCACGGTGGAGAACTCGTGGAGCACTCCGTCGATGCGGATGGAGGTGACGGCCGCGCCCGGGATGGACGACAGGAGGGTCCGGCGCAGCGAGTTGCCGAGCGTGTAGCCGAAGCCAGGCTCGAGCGGCTCGATGGAGAAGCGCGAACGGTACTCCGAGATGACCTCTTCGGTCAGGGAGGGGCGCTGTGCGATCAGCACGGTCAGGTCCTTTCAGTGTGCGTCCGCCATATGACGCATCACGGATCCGCGAGTACTCGCGGCCCCGGGTGGGACTCGGTCCACCCGCCCGGGCAGGCTGCGGCGTCGTACGGGCCCGGGGCCCCTACCCCCGCCCCCCGGCCCCCCCCCCGCGGGGGGGGGCGACCCCGCGGCGCGTCGGGGGGAGGCCGCCCGTGTTGGCCGGGGGCGTGACCAGCTGGATCCCGCCCCCCACGACGCCCGGA
>NZ_JBHVBO010000319.1:0-1913 GCF_042668085.1 Isoptericola sp. NPDC057391
CGCCCCGGGCCCCGCATTGGTGGGTGGTCACTTTACCCCCACGGGGCGGGTTCGCGCATCACCCCCCCACGCTCGATGCGTCAGGCAGGCTCGGCGACGGCGGCCTTCAGCCGGACGGCGGGGTCGGTGGCCTTCGCGAGGTCCAGGCGCAGCGGCTCGCCGCGGCTCATGAGGCGCCGGACGCCGCCGACGTCGCGGGGGGAGTCGACGAGGAGCACGGCACGGACGGTCGCGACGCCGTCGACGGCGACCCCCGCGGCGCCGCCCGGCGTGCCGTCCGCCGTGCCCCGCTCCGCAGGGTCCAGGTAGAGCGCCGCCCACGGGCCTTCGCCCGGGGTCCCGCGCAGCACCACGGGGGAGGCGTCGGGCCCGGTGGTGGCGGGCAGGCCCAGCAGCGCCAGGTCGTGCCCGAGCTGCTGCGAGAAGACGTACGGCGCGTGCCCCGCGCCGGCCGGCTCGGCGCCGAGCATCGCGCGCACGGTGGGGTCGGGGTCGTGCAGGGCGGCCGACCAGTGCCCGCCCGGCACCGTGCCGAACACGGGGTGCGCCCGCGACGCGACGTCGCCGACCGCCCAGACGCGCGGGTGGCCGGGGACGCGGCCGTCGCCGTCCACGAGGAGCGCGCCGCGCGCGTCGAGCGGCAGCGTGCCGGCCAGCCAGCCCGACGCCGGCCGGGCGCCCACCGCCGTGAGCACCAGGTCGGCGGGCACGTGCTCGCCCCCGGCCAGGACCACGCCCGTGTCCTCGACGGCCGCGACGGCGGCGCCCGTGCGCAGGCGGACCCCGGCATCGGCGTACCAGCCCGCGAGCCGGGCGCCGACGTCCGGCCCGAGCTGGCGCGACAGCGGGGCCTCGGCCGCCTCGAGCACCGTGACGTGCGCGCCCGCGCCCGCCGCGACCCCCGCGACCTCGGCGCCGATCCAGCCCGCGCCCACGATGACCAGACGCAGCCCGTCGTCCTGGCGCAGCGCCGCCCGCAGGCGGTCGGCGTCCGCCGCCGTGTGCAGCACCGACGACGCGGCGAACCCCGGGGGGACGAGCGGGACGGAGCCCACCGCGAGCACGACGGCGTCGGCCGCGACCTCACCCCGGCCCGTCGCGACGACCACGCCGTCCGGCCCCGACACGAGCCCGCGGGCAGGGTCGGCGAGCCGCACGTCGTCGGCCAGCGCCTCGACGTCGACGCCGAGGTCCGCGCTCAGCCACACCGGCTCGGGCCGCGTCAGCAGCTCCTTCGACAGCGGCGGCCGGTCGTACGGAGGCACGCCCTCGGCCCCGAGCAGCGTGATCCGCCCCTCGAAGCCGTGCGCGCGCAGCGCGGCGACGGTCTGCGCGCCGGCGAGGCCGGCGCCCACGACGACGACGGACCGGGGGACGGGGAGGGGTGCGGTGAGAGGGGCGGCGTCGGAGGTCGGCTCGGGCACGGCCTCACCGTAACCCTCGACGAAACCCGGCGGGTGTGGAGGTCCGGCGCTCGCCCCGGCCACGCGACGGTAGGCTCGGCTGCCGTGGATCCCCGTGCGCTGCCCGACCCTCCGCGTGACCCCGGAGGGACCGAGCCCGCGCCCACCTGGCACTCGGTCGGGGCGAAGGGCGAGGAGCCGGCACGCACCCTGCCCGGCCCGGAACGCGCCATCGTCACCGTGCTCGCCGGCATCGTGCTCGCCGTGGTGCTCGGCGTGCTGGTCGGGGCCCGTGTCGGCACCGGCACGATCGCGCTGACGCTCGCCGTCGCCGGCACCTGGCGCGCCACGTCGTCCACCGGGCCCGTCGGCCTCGTCGTGCGGAGCCGAGGCTTCGACGTCTTCCTGTGCTGGGGCGGCGCCGTCGTCATCGGCGTGCTGGCCCTGACCGCCCCCGGCCTGGGCTGAACAAGCCTCCCCGGACGCCACGAGGGCCGGCACCCCGCAGGG
>NZ_JBHVBO010000320.1:0-1886 GCF_042668085.1 Isoptericola sp. NPDC057391
CCCTCTCTATCTCGCGGGTCTGGCTTCTCTATCTCGGCGTGCCGTTCGTCGCGGCGCGGGCCGCGGCGTGGAACGCCAGGATCTGCAGCTCGCCGGCCACGTCCACCGAGCGCACGACGACGTCGTCGGGCAGCTGCAGCGCCACCGGCGCGAAGGACAGGATCTCCCGCACGCCGCACGCGACGATCCGTTCGGCGATCCCCTGCGCCACCGGCCCGGGCGTCGCCAGGACCACCATCGACACGCCGGTGCGCGCGAGCACGTCCTCCAGCGCGTCGACGTGCTCGATCGTCAGCCCCGCCGCGGAGTTCCCGACCACCTGCGGGTCGGCGTCCAGCAGCGCCACCACCTGGAACCCGCGGGCCGCGTACCCCGAGTAGTTCGCCAGGGCGTGCCCCAGGTTGCCGATGCCGACGATGGCCAGCCGGTGCTCGGACCCGAGCCCCAGCGCCGTCGCGATGTACTGCGCCAGCGACTGCACGTCGTAGCCGACGCCGCGCGTGCCGAACGACCCGAGGTAGGACAGGTCCTTGCGCAGCTGCGCCGACCCCACCCCCGACCGTTCCGCCAGCTCCGACGACGACGTCGTCGTCACGCCGCCCTCCGCCAGGTCGCGCAGGGCGCGCAGGTAGTACGGCAGCCGCGCCACCGTCGCGGCCGGCACCGTCGCCTCACCGAGCTCGATCACTGCTGGATCACCCTGTCGTCCTCTCCCGGGCTCAGCGGGCCAGGCGCCGCGCCAGCCGCGCGCCGTCCACCCGCCAGAAGCCCTGCTGCACGCCGTCCACCTCGACGACGGGCACGTAGTCCCCATACTTGCCCACCAGGTCGCCGCCGGGACCGTCGACGTCGATGTCGACCTCCCGCCACGCCTCCCCCGCCGCACCGCACACGTCCGCGACCACTGCCCGAGCCTCCTCGCACAGGTGGCAGCCGACACGCGTGTACAGCAGCACCCGGGGTTCACCTGCGGATCCCTGCGGCCTGCTCACCTGCACAGCGTATCCGCGCCGATACAGTGGACCGCATGCCGTCGCCCGCCGAGTCGTCCCCGCCGGCGCGCGCCGCAGCATTCTTCGACGTCGACAACACCATCATCCGGGGCGCCAGCGCGTTCCACCTGGCGCGGGCGCTGTACCAGCGACGGTTCTTCGGCACGGGCGACCTGGTGCGGTTCGCGCTGATCCAGGCGAAGTACCTGATCTTCGGCGAGTCGCGCAGCCAGATCGAGACGGTGCGCTCCAAGGCGCTGTCCCTCATCGCGGGTCGGTCCGTGGCGGAGATCACCGCCGTCGGCGAGGACGTGTACGACACGGTGCTGGAGCTGCGCATCTTCCCCGGCACCAAGCGCCTGCTCGACGAGCACCTCGCGGCCGGCGACCAGGTGTGGCTCGTGACCGCGACGCCCGTGGAGATCGGCGGGCTCATCGCGCGCCGCCTCGGCGCCACCGGCTGCCTCGGCACCATCGCCGAGCACTCCGGGGGCTTCTACACCGGCCGCCTGGTGGGCGACCTCATGCACGGCGAGGCCAAGGGCGCGGCCGTGCGCGAGCTGGCCGAGCGCGAGGGCATCGACCTGTCCGCGTCGTACGCGTACGGCGACTCGCTCAACGACCTGCCGATGATGCGCACCGTCGGGCATCCCTGCCCCATCAACCCCGACGCCCGCCTGCGCCGGCACGCCAAGGAGGTCGGCTGGCCCATCCGCGAGTTCCGCGGCCGCGGACGGCGCGTGGCCGGGCGCGGGATGAAGACGGCGTCGTGGGCCGGCGCCGCCTGGGTCGCCGGGCTCGTGCTCCGCAGCATCCGCCGGAGGTTGCAGGGACGCTGACCGCGCCCGCACGTACCGGACACGGCGAACGGGCCCGGCTCCTCCGTGGAGGTGC
>NZ_JBHVBO010000321.1:0-1841 GCF_042668085.1 Isoptericola sp. NPDC057391
GCGAGCACGTCGCGCGCGCAGCGGGCTCCCGGAGACCGGGGCGCCCGGGACCGAAGCGGGGTAGATCTGCTGCAGTTCTCTCCGGTCGGCGTCTGTCCGCCGCCGACTGTGTTTCACGTGAAACGGACCGCGGTGAGGATCGGACTGCGGCCGTCCCACGCGGCGGGGTGCCAGGTAGACACGCTGTGATGCGTGGACCGCGCCGTGGCACGCGGCCGCCCAGGTCGCGCTTCCCAGGGTGCGACACGTGGCAGTCGGGCGCCGAGGTCCGAGTCCGACGGGACCGGGCTCGGGCGACGCGGCACTGTGGACACGCGCCACCGACGCGTTCCGGACTGAGCGACGAGGTGGAAGGGGAGTGCGGGGGAGAGGTTCGGGCGGGCCGGCCAGCATGGCACCGGCATAGCCGTCGGTCGAGGTCTGTCGAGGCTCAGCGCGGAGCGAGTCGCGCCCCGTCGCATCGGAGCAGCTCCTGGCTCGGGGAGGCGATGCCGACGCCATGGCACGGGGCCCGCGAGAGCTCGCCGACGGGTGATCAGGCCGCGGGGACCGGAGCGCTCCGGAGGCGTGGGCTCGGGCGCTGCAGCGACAAAGGTGGAAGTCCGCCATTCAGGATCGCGGGATCGGTGTGCGTGCCGAGGCGACACGCGGGGGTCGATCACGAGTCGGGCACCGCCTCCCCTCCGCTTCCCTGGAACAGCAGTGGTGGAGAGCTCCGCGCGGAGATCGGGAGACGCCGGGCGTGCCTCCTCGTCCGTGGCGGCGCAGCACGCCGTTCCACGTGAAACATCGTCCGGGCTGGGGAGAGCCCGGGGCGCGACATCGCCATCAACGCGAGAGCGTGGGCAAGTCGTTTCACGTGAAACGACGGCAGGGGGTGGACGGCCGGAGATACACGAGGGAGCCGCCGTGCGTCGTACTGGTGTGCAGTGACCCGTTCGGGGTGAGGCAGAGAGCGGGAGGCCGAAGGCAGCGCGGGCGGTACGCGGCGTGCACCCAGCCGCACGGCAACGGCGGAGACGCTATCGGTACGCCCGGTGCCAGAACCTGGCGAGCACCCCTGCGGTCAAAGCGCATGCCCCTTCGGCAGTGGGGTTCCTCCGGTCCGGATGGGGCAGGGGTTCGTAGTGGAGGCTCATCGTGACTCCGCTGCCCCCCGGCCAGCTCTTGATCTCAGGGGAGCGCGGCGAGCCGATACGGCAGGGAAGGTCGCTCGCGCGCGTCGGGGCGGACGCGGCCCCGGTCCGCTGACGCGAAGCAGCGAGGCGGCGGATCCGGTGGGGGCAGTGCGCGCTCGGCGCAAGAGACGTCGCTGTCCGCAGGGATGGAGCCGGCCGACGTCGTCCGGTCGTACTGTATCGCCGCAGGTCACAGGCCGAAATGCGAGCGGGAGCGGCGCGGCGCGCCAAGCGCCGGTTCGAGCCATCCAGAGCTGAGATGTTCGGTACGGAATCGCCCCGTTCGGCGCTGCCTGGTCGGACACGACCGGTTTGAGGTGACCTGGACCAAGATGGTGGAGGCGCTGAGAGTGACGTAGTGCGGCCGGCGCGTCGCCCGTGTCGACGTCTCGGCGCGGTCGTGCGGCGGCTACCACCTGAGCTTCGAGGAAGCATCCGCGGGAGTGCCCGGACGGAGTATCACCGTGATGACCGCATCTGTCCGCGGTGAGCGGCTGGCATCGCGGCCCGGGGTCGAGTCTCTTGGAACTGATGGTACGCCCGGTGTCGACGGGATCAGGCAGGCGGGACCGACAGGCTGCCCGGCGGCGACGTGAGAGCCGGCACTCCCGGTTACCGTGCGGTCGTGTGCTCGAGCGGCATGATGAAGGCCGGCCGTGTTTC
>NZ_JBHVBO010000322.1:0-1831 GCF_042668085.1 Isoptericola sp. NPDC057391
TGTCCGCGCGCGAGATCGCGGAGCTGCTGGGGCGGCCGTCGCCCACGGACGAGCAGGTGGCCGTCATCGAGGCGCCGCTGGAGCCCGTGCTCGTCGTCGCGGGCGCGGGGTCGGGCAAGACGGAGACGATGGCGGCCCGCGTGGTGTGGCTCATCGCCAACGACCTGGTCGCCCCGGAGGAGGTGCTCGGGCTGACCTTCACCCGCAAGGCGGCGGCCGAGCTCACCCAGCGGGTGCAGTCCCGCCTCGCGCAGCTCGCCCGGGCGCAGGGGCGCGCGACGTCGGGCCTGGACCTGCTCGCGCGCCCGACGGTCGCGACCTACAACGCGTACGCGGCGTCGCTCGTCGCCGACCACGGGCTGCGGCTGGGCATCGAGCCGGGCTCGCGCCTGCTGGGGGAGGCGAACCAGTGGCAGCTCGCGGCGCAGGTCGTGGAGTCGTGGGCCGACGACCTCGGCACCGACCGCGCGGTGAGCACCGTCGTCGGGGCGGTCCTCGCGCTCTCGGGCGAGCTCGGCGAGCACCTGGTGCCCGTGGACGACGCGCGGGACGCGCTGACCGACGTGGTCGCCCGCCTGGACGCGCTGCCGCTCGGCCCGCGGCAGAAGAAGCGGACCAAGGAGATCCAGGGGCTGATCGACTCGGTGGCGGAGCGCACCCGGCTGCTCGACCTCGTCGCGGAGTACCGCCGCCGCAAGCGCGTCGCGGACTCGCTGGACTTCGGCGACCAGATCGCCTTCGCGGCCGAGCTCGCCCGGTCGGTGCCGGCGGTGGGGGCGACCGAGCGCTCCCGCTTCCCGGTGGTGCTGCTCGACGAGTACCAGGACACGTCGTACGCGCAGGTCGAGCTGCTCGCCGGGCTCTTCGGCGGCGGGCACGCCGTGACCGCGGTGGGCGACCCCCACCAGTCGATCTACGGCTGGCGCGGCGCCTCGGCGTCGGGCCTGGCCCGCTTCGGCGAGCGGTTCCGGACGCGTGCCGGCGCGCCGGCCACCGTGCGGTACCTGAGCACGTCGTGGCGCAACGACGCGGCCGTGCTCGCGGCCGCGAACGTCGCCGCGGCGCCCCTGCGGGAGCGCACCCGGCAGACCGGCACGGGCGTGGACGTGCCGCCGCTGGACCTGCGCCCCGGCGCGGGCACCGGCGTGGTGCGCGCGCACGTCGCCGCGACCAGCGAGGAGGAGGCGGAGGCGGCCGCCGAGTTCGTCGCGGCCCGTTGGCGCCGCGCGACCCGCCGGGACGGCTCCGACCGTGTGACGGCCGCGGTCCTGTGCCGGGCACGGTCGCAGTTCGCGGCGGTCGAGGTGGCGCTGCGGCGCCGCGGGCTGCCGGTGGAGGTCGTGGGGCTGGGCGGGCTGCTGTCCACGCCGGAGGTGGTGGACGTCGTCGCGCTCCTCGAGGCCGTGCACGACCCGTCGCGCGGCGACTCGCTGCTGCGGCTGCTCACCGGCCCGCGGGTCAACCTCGGCGCCTCCGACCTGCACGCCCTCGGCTCGTGGGCGTCCGACCTGGCCCGGGCCGACGGCGCCCGTCCCGGCGACCACCATGCCGCACGGGACGAGGCGCCCGAGGAGGACGACGGCGACGCCCCCGTCGTCGTCGAGGGCGACGTCGTGGACCACCGCTCGATCGTCGACGCGCTCGACGACCTGCCCGCCCCGGGGCGCCCGGCGCGGGACGGCCGTGTCCTGTCCGCCGCGGGACACGGCCGGCTGTCGGCCCTGGCCCGGCTGCTGCGCGAGCTGCGGGGCCTCACCTACCTCTCGCTGCCGGAGCTGGTGGTGGCGGCCGAGCGCGCGCTCGGCCTCGACGTCGAGGTCGCCACGGCGCC
>NZ_JBHVBO010000323.1:0-1825 GCF_042668085.1 Isoptericola sp. NPDC057391
GGAGCGTCGTGACCGTGCCGGAGCCGACCCGGCTCGCGAGGAAGCCCAGCTCGCGCAGGCGGGCGTAGGCGCCGGACGTCGTCGTGCGCGAGACCCGGAGCGCCGCCGCGAGCTCGCGCTCGCTGGGTACCCGGGTGAGCGGCGGGAGGCTGCCGGAGAGCACCGCGGCGCGCAGGGCGTCCGCCAGTGCGAGGTAGGCCGGACCGCCCGCACGCCAGTCGCCGAGCAGGCGCGCGGTGGCCGCGGGGGAGAGCTGCCGGACGGCGGGCGGCGCGGACGGCGAGGACGCTGGGGAGGTGACGGTCACGGGGCCACTGTCGGCCCAATGGATATGGATTGCAAGGCCATTAGGACGGAGGGTGGGAGCATGAGCACGACCGCCCGTTCCGTCCGCCGTCCGTCCCGCCGCCCGCTCCGCCGACGGATCGCGCACGCTCCGCGACCCGTGGCGCCGTCGGCCGCGCCGCCCGCGCAGGGTGCCGCGGATGCCGCCCGCCGCGCCGAGCCGCCCGAGCCTGTCGAGCCCGCTCGAGCAGCAGCGTCGCCGGCGACCTGGGGGCCCGTGCGACGCGGCGCCCAGCTCCTGCTCGGGCTGCTGGGGTTCGCGTGGTCGATGGCGATGCTGCTGCACGCCGGTCAGGGCGGCATGCCGTGGGACGTGCTGCACCAGGGCCTCGTGCGCAGCACGGGGCTGGGGTTCGGCACGGTCGTCGCGCTGACGGCGGTGCTCGTGCTGCTCGCGTGGGTCCCGCTGCGCCAGCGGCCGGGCATCGGGACGGTCGCGAACGTCGTCGTGATCAGCCTGGCGATCGGCCCGAGCCTCGCGGCGACGGCCTGGCTCGTCCCCGACCCGGGCCCGGTCGCCCGCGTCGCGCTCGCCGTCGGCGGCATCGTGCTCAACGGCGTGGCGACGGCCGCCTACATCGGCGTGCGCCTCGGACCGGGGCCGCGTGACGGCCTCATGACCGGCCTCGTGCAGCGCACCGGATGGTCTGTCCGCCTCGTGCGGACCGCCATCGAGGTCGTCGTCGTGCTGCTCGGCGTCCTGCTCGGCGGGACGTTCGGCTGGGCGACCGTCGCCTACGCGCTGGGCGTGGGCCCGGTCGTGCAGGCGACGGTGCGCTGGCGGTGGCTCGTGCCGACCGGGCTCACGGGGACGGTCGCACCCGCGGCGCGGACGGCACGCCCGACGCCGACGGACGCAGACCTCGCGCGCCGCGGTCGCGAGATCTCCCGCGCGCTCGACACGATCTCCCGGGAGCACCGGGGCCGTTGACGGCCTTCCAGCAGGCGATCTGTCGCGCCATGAACCGTCATGGCGCGGCAGATCGCGTGTTGGAAGGCAGTTCGCGGCGGTAGAAGGTGGCGGAGTCGTCGTAGCCCCGCGCCTCGTAGAAGCCGCCGGCCCGGCGGCTGGCGAGCGACACGTAGGCCGCCCCGCGCTCCGTCGCCCACCGCTCGGCGTGGGCCATGAGCGCGGCGCCCAGCCCGCGGCCGCGGTGCGCGGGATCGACCATGACCTCCTCCACCCAGCAGACCGGGCCGTTCGCGAGGAACGTCAGGTGCGTGCTCGCCAGGAGGTAGCCCAGCGGCACGCCGCTCGCCGGCCCGGTGACGACGGCGAGCAGCGTGTCGTCCCGGGCGAGGAGCGCCCCGAGCGTGTCGTCGAAGGCGTCCCTCCGGGGCCGGAAGCTGGTCGCGAAGTCGCGGGCCAGCGGCCACAGGGCGTCGGCGTCGGCAGCGCGGGCAGGGCGGACGGCGGTGGCGGGCGCGGTCATGCCCGGACCCTATCGACGGAGCGCCCGCCGCCCCCCGTGTCCGGAGG
>NZ_JBHVBO010000324.1:0-1815 GCF_042668085.1 Isoptericola sp. NPDC057391
GCGCTGGCGGGCGGCTCCGCGCCGCGGATCCCCGCCCGCGGGCCGGCCGCCCTCAGTGCTCCCTGCGGTCCTTCTCGTCCCCGATGAAGTCGGCGACGGCGTCGTCGACGCCGTCGAGGTTCATGTCGGACGTGCGGGCCCGCCGGGCGTCCCAGCGCAGCGTGAGGGCGCCGAGCACCGCGGCGACCACGGAACCCAGCAGGATGGCGGCCTTGGCCCCTTCGGTGTGCTCGGAGGCGTGGCCGAACGACAGCTCGGACACGAGCAGCGCCACCGTGAACCCGATGCCGGCGAGGAAGGCGACGGGCAGCAGGTCGCGTACGCCGATGCCCTGCGCGAGCCGCAGCGGGGTGAGTCGCGTGACCAGCGCCGTCGTGCCCAGCACGCCGATCAGCTTGCCCACCACGAGCCCGATGGTGATCGCCGGGACCACCGGCTGCCCGAGGATCTCGGTGACGCCGCCGCCGTCGACCAGGTCCACGCCCGCCGCGAAGAACGCGAAGACCGGCAGCGCGACGCCCTGCGACCACGGCTTGACCGCCCGCTCGTAGCGGTGCGTACGGGGGACCGCCTCGCCGTGGGTGGGCCGGGCCGCGACGGTGAAGCCCATGAGCACGCCCGCCACGGTCGCGTGCACCCCGGACGCGTGCATGAACGCCCAGGCCACCGCGAAGAGCGGCACGAGCATCCACCAGTACGGCCGGCGGGACCGCACGATCAGACCGAACACCACGATCACGGCGAGCGACGCGGCGAGGTAGCCGAAGTGCAGTTCCGCCGTGTAGAAGACGGCGATGACGATGATCGCGAGCAGGTCGTCGACCACCGCGAGGGTGAGCAGGAAGGTGCGCACCGCCACGGGCAGCCCCTTGCCGAACACGGCCAGCACCCCGAGCGCGAAGGCGATGTCGGTGGCGGTGGGGATGGCCCAGCCCTGGAGGGCTGCGGGCTCGCCCAGCGCGACGACGATCACCGCGTAGAAGATCGCGGGCACCGCCATGCCCCCGACGGCGGCGATCATCGGGACGCCCGCCTCCTTCGGGCTGCGCAGGCTGCCGGCCACGAACTCGTGCTTGAGCTCCACGCCGACGACGAAGAAGAAGATCGCGAGCAGGCCGTCCGCCGCCCACTCCGCGACCGTGAGGTCGAGGTGCATGGACAACGGCCCCAGCCGGTCGAAGCCGAGCACCGCCTCGGACAGCGCGAAGTACGACTCGCGCCACGGGGCGTTCGCACAGATCAGGGCGAGGAGGGCGGCGCCGATGAGGAGCGCACCGCCGGTGGTCTCGCGGGAGGCGAAGCGGCGCAGGCGGGTGCCGAAGGGCTGGGTGGCGGTCTCGGAGGTCAGGGTGGTGCTCCCGTCCGGTCGTGGGGTCGATGGTCGTACCGGCGTCGCAGCCGGTGCCACCGACCAGACTTCCCGGCTCACCCGCGGGCCAGCCTAACGTCCGGTGGCGGGTGCCGGCCCCGGCGTCTCAGGTCGCCTCGCGGGCCATCGCGACCAGCCTCGTCAGGGTGTTCCAGTTCCGCGCGGTGGTCCAGGTGCCCGCCGCCCTGTCGACCAGCGCGGGGGTCAGCTTCGAGCGGCCGATGCCCACCACGTAGTCCACGTAGAGCACGCCGTCGACGACGGCGACCCGTTCCGGCCGGTCCTCCACCAGCCGCGCGAGCGCGTCGGCGTCCACGGGCTCGGGGGAGAGGTGCACCTGCACGTGGGAGGGGTGGTCCGCCACGGAGCCGGGGAACGGGTCGGCGGCGAGGACGGCGGCCGCGCGGTCCGCCGTCAGGGCGACCGCGCGCAGGTCGCCACCGAGC
>NZ_JBHVBO010000325.1:0-1767 GCF_042668085.1 Isoptericola sp. NPDC057391
GCGCTACTCCTTGCGGAGATAGCGCCGAACAAGCGCCCACGACGGAACGACGGTCAGCCCGCCAGGTGCCCCCAGCGGGGCGCGAGCTCGTGCCACGGGCCGATCTCGGCGACCTCGCCGTCGGCGAGGACGACGACACGGTCGGCGCGCGACAGGGCCGCACGCTTCGACGTCGCGCCGACCACGGTGGTGCCGCGCTCGCGCAGCGACGCCCACAGCTCGATCTCGGTCGTAGCGTCCAGGGCGCTGGAGACGTCGTCGGCCAGGAGCAGCTCGGCGTCCGTCGCCAGCGCGCGAGCGAGCGCGAGCCGCTGCACCTGACCGCCCGACAGCCGCACCCCGCGGTGCCCCACCAGCGCGTCCGGTCCGCCCGCCTCGTCCACGTCCTGGCCGAGGCGCGCGGCCGCGACCGGGCCGTCGACGTCGCGCTCGTGGTCCAGGCGCACGTTCTCGCTGAACGTGCCGGACAGCACGCGCGGCACCTGCGCGACGTGCGCCACCTGCCCCGGGCGCAGGAACGCCTGGGGGTCCGCGACGTCCCGCTCGTTCCACCGGATCCGGCCCGAGTGCTCCATGAGGCCGCTCAGCGCGGACAGCAGGCTCGACTTGCCCGAGCCCACCTGGCCGAGCAGCAGCACGAGCTCGCCGCGCCGCACCTCGAGGTCGACCCCGGACACACCGATGGTGCCGTCGTCGTGCACGGCGGTGACGCCCTCGAGGCGCAGCCGCTCCAGGGTCTCGCGCGGGCCCGCCGCCGGCAGCGGCGCGTCGCCCGTGAGCAGGTCGACGCCCGCGGGCACGTCCATGAGGTCGGCCCCCGCGGCGAACCTGCCGGTGGCGCGCTGCCACGACCGGGTGCCGGGCGCCTCCGTCACGACGGCCCCCGCCACGACGCCGAACCAGCCGAAGCCGTTGACGGCGTTCGCGACGAGCAGCGCGGTCGCCAGGCCCCACGTCCCGGTGAGCAGGCCCGCCCAGGCCGCGACGACGCCGAGCTGCACCATGATCATCGGCACGCCGTCGAGGGCCGCCTGGATCCGGTGCTCGAAGATGGCGGCCCGCACACGGCCGGCGTCGACCTGCCGCAGGTGGCCGTGCACCTCGGGCGTGCGCGCCGCGAGCTTCACCGTGCGGGCGGAGTCCAGCGCCGAGACGAGCGCGCGGCCGAACCGGGCGCGCGCGGCCGACGACCGCGTGGCCGAGCGGCCCGCGATCGGCCGGCCGATCGCCGACGCGGCCGCAGAGACCACCATGACGGCCAGCAGCACGCCGCCGGCGAGCCACGACCCGCTGAGCAGCGCCGTCACGCCGGCGATGACCAGGCCGTTGACGAAGTCGACCCAGCGGTCCGAGTAGCGCACGAACCGGTCGGAGTCCATGGCCCGGGCCACGACCTCGCCGGGCGGGGTGGCGCGCAGGCGCTCCTGGCGCGTCTGCCCCACCATCACCGACATCCGCACCCGCAGCAGCACCTCCACCCACCACCGCGGGTAGACGTACAGCGCCCACGCCAGCGCCAGCGGCGCGACGACGAGGAGCACGGCGAACGCGACCATGAGCACGGTCGGGAAGCCGTCGTCGAGCCCTTCGACCGCCCGTCCCCAGAGGAACCCGGTGAGCGCGCCCTGCGCGGAGACGAGGCTCGCCACGAGGAAGAGCAGCGCGCCGACCACGCCCCACGCGGGCCGCACGAACAGCGCGTGCAGCACGCCCCGTGCCAGGCTCGGGCCCTCGCCCGGGTCGGCCAGGTCCGGCGCCCCCCCCCCC
>NZ_JBHVBO010000326.1:0-1749 GCF_042668085.1 Isoptericola sp. NPDC057391
CGGATGACGCGACAGATCGCTTGTTCGTTCGTCGGACGGTCGCCAGCCGGCCCGGCGGAGCCGGCCTGCCACCTCGTCCCCGAGCCGACCGGGCACGGGGAGGTCCTCGGCGGTCGCCCGCTGCACGACGACCCCGCCGTCGGCGACGAGCGCGTTCTGGCGGGTGCGGTCCGCGTAGACGGCGTCGGGCGAGCCGTGGACCTCCGCGCCGTCCACCTCGAGCAGGTACCGCCGGTCCCCGGGAAGGTGCCACACCAGGTCGCCCCGGCCGATGAACGTCCCGTCCGGCGCGTGGAACTCCCGCTGGAGCTCGTCGGGCGGGACACCGGCGTCGAGGCAGTCGAGACGGGCCCAGGTCTCCAGCGGTGACTCCGCTCGCCCGTCGACCAGCCGCCACCACGGATGGGTCCGCTCCACCCCTCGTCGTCCCCGGGCGAGGTCGTGTGCGGTCTCGACCTCGGCACGGGTGATGCGGCCGGCGTGCACGGCGTTGTCGAGGACGGCGACGGCGTGCCGTCGCTCGAGGGTGGGCACCGCCTGGGCGAGGGCATGCACGACGGGGGCGACCCGGCGACCGCGGACGAGCTCGGTCGGGAGCCCGGCGTCGTACTGCCTGACCGCGACGCCGTCGCGTGCGACCCGGGGAGGCCCGCCCGGGAGCATCACCTCCGGGGTGATGTGGACGGGCAGCCCCTGCACCTCGTGCAGGGCCAGGGCGGCCTGCCCGACGGCGATCGCCGTCGGCCCGTACGCGAGCAGCCCGAACCACGCGGCGCGACGGCGGCGATGGTCGAAGAGATCGCGCCGTTCGCGGTGGTCCACGGGGACGGGGTCCGTGTCGTAGACGGCGGTGCTCAACCGCACCCAGCGTCCCTGCCGCACCATGCGGGCCGACCGGTCGGCAGACATCTCGGCCGTCTCGCACTGGCGCGTCGTGACGAGTCCTTCCTGTCGCGCTGCCAGTTCCAGGAGCGCCGGAGGCGGCGGGGTGAGCGGTCGCATGGCGCAAGGTGAGCACTCCGACGGTGCCGGTCGCGCCGCCGCGGCCGGGCCTGTGGACAACGTCACCGGGCCGAGTGCTGTGGACAGCCTCCGTCCGGTGCAGCCCTGGCCTTCCAGCAAGCGATCCGTCGCGTCATCCGGCCCGATGGCGCGAAGGATCGCTTGCTGGAAGGCAGTCAAGGGCAGGGGCGGGGCGTACGGGGCAGGGCACGGGCGCCGATAGGCTTTCGGCCATGACCGACGTCGCAGACACGACCCTGCCCGCCGAGCCCGCCATCGAGCGCACCCTGGTGCTCGTCAAGCCCGACGGCGTCCGCCGCGGCCTGTCCGGCGAGGTGCTGCGGCGCATCGAGGCGAAGGGCTACACGCTCGTCGCCGTCGAGCTCAAGCAGGCCACGACCGAGCTTCTCGCGGCGCACTACGCCGAGCACGAGGGCAAGCCGTTCTACCAGCCGCTCGTGGACTTCATGCTCTCGGGCCCGACGCTCGCCGTCGTCGCCGAGGGCCAGGGCGTCATCCCCGGCTTCCGCTCGCTGGCCGGCGCGACCAACCCGACCGAGGCGGCCCCGGGCACCATCCGCGGCGACCTGGGCCGCGACTGGGGCCTCAAGGTGCAGCAGAACCTCGTGCACGGCTCCGACTCGCCCGAGTCCGCCGCGCGCGAGATCGGGCTCTGGTTCCCGGGTCTCTGAACCGCGAGATAGAGAGGGGATTCCGCCGAGATAGAGAAGCGACGGGCCTGGTCAC
>NZ_JBHVBO010000327.1:0-1676 GCF_042668085.1 Isoptericola sp. NPDC057391
CCGTGCGGTGCGGGCCCTTCGGTCTGGCGGAGGATGGGGGATTCGAACCCCCGAGGGCGTGAACCCAACACGCTTTCCAAGCGTGCGCCATAGGCCGCTAGGCGAATCCTCCTGGAGCGCGACCCGCATCCTGCGCGGGCAGCCCCAGAAGAATAGCCGACACCCCGCCGTGGCTCCGAATCCTGCGGGGGTGACGGCGGTCTCGCCCGCCGGTTTCGGGACGGGGCGGGGTCTCGGTTAGGCTGTCGGGCAGACCCCTCGTGCGGCACCATCTCGCCGAACTCCCCCAGGGCCGGAAGGCAGCAAGGGTAAGTGAGCTCTGGTGGGTGTGCGGGGGGTCCTTCACGTCCGGCCCGCCCCTCGCGCCGCCGCGAGAGTGCCGCGGGTCACAGGATCCACGATGCGGACGGCGAATCGTCCACTGCATGAGATTTTCACCTCGCCGGCTTGGTGAACCGGGCTGCGGGTGGTCACTCTGATGGCATGTCCCGCATCGCTCCCGCAGCCACCTCGACCGCGCGCTCCTGCCGTCGCGGCGAGATGTGCCACGCCGCGATGACGTCGGGCCGCATGACCACCTGCCGAATGTGCGAGCTCGGCTGACGCCTCACCGGCATCGACCGACGACGCCGTCGTCACCTCCTCCTCGGCCCGCCGGGGAACCCCCCTCTTCCTGCCGCCTCGAGCTGATGGCCGTGGCCGCCGCACCCCACCCCGCTCACCGGCGCCGTACCCGGCGCCTGCCCGGAAGGACCACCATGTCCCGGATCAGCACCCGCACCCGTCTCCTCGCCGTCACCGCGATCGCGGCCGCGACCACCGTCACCCTGTCCGCCTGCGGCGGCGCCGGCAACGCCGAGGGCGACGGCACGCTCCGCATCGGCGTCGTCGGCGCGTCCGAGGACAAGTGGGCCGTCTTCACCGACAAGGCCAAGGAGGAGGGGCTCGACATCGAGCTGGTCGACCTGCAGGACTACACGCAGGCCAACCCCTCCCTCTCGCAGGGCGAGCTGGACGCGAACCAGTTCCAGCACCTGCAGTTCCTCGCCGGCTACAACGTCGACGCCGACGACGACCTGACGCCGATCGGCGCCACCGCCGTCTACCCGCTGGGCCTGTACTCGGAGAAGCACTCCTCCCTCGAGGAGATCCCGGCCGGCGGCGAGGTGGCCGTGCCGAACGACCCGACCAACCTGGCCCGCGCGCTCCTCGTGCTGCAGGAGGCCGGCCTCATCGAGCTCAAGGACGGCGGCAGCGCCGTCTCCACCGAGGCCGACGTGCTGCCCAGCTCCAAGGTCACCGTCACTCCGGTCGCGGCCGAGCAGACGCCGATCCAGCTCAAGTCGGTGGACGCGTCCATCGTCAACAACGACTTCCTCAAGGACGCCGGGCTCGACCCCGAGACCGCGCTGTTCCAGGACGACCCCGACTCCGACGCCGCCGCCCCGTACATCAACGTGTGGGTGGCGCGCGCGGAGGACAAGGACGACCCGGACCTGAAGAAGCTCGCGGAGATCTCGCACTCGGACGAGGTCGTCGCCGCGGAGCAGGAGGCCTCCGGCAACACGGCCGTCATCAAGGACAACTCGCCGGAGGAGCTGCAGGAGATCCTGTCCGGCCTCGAGGACGACATCCGCAACGCTTCCTGACCCGACGACGGCCGGGGCGCGCGGGCC
>NZ_JBHVBO010000328.1:0-1667 GCF_042668085.1 Isoptericola sp. NPDC057391
GACGTATCCCTCCCGAAGTGGAGGGCGCCCTGGCGCCCGTGAACGCGTCCGGGCGAAGCGATGCCGTCCCCTCAGCGGTAGCACCGAGGTTTCGGTCTACGGACTACTGCACGTCAGCATCCACCCAGTCGAACGTCTTCGTGACCGCCTTCTTCCAGGACCGGTAGAGCCGCTCCCGCTCGTCCTCGGCCATGGCGGGCGACCACCGCTTGTCCTCCGCCCAGTTCGCGGTGACGTCCTCCTCGCCCTTCCAGAACCCGACGGCGATGCCGGCGGCGTAGGCGGCGCCGAGCGCCGTCGTCTCGGCGACCTTGGGCCGCACGACGTCGACGTCGAGCTGATCGGCCTGGAACTGCATGAGCAGCTCGTTGGCCACCATGCCGCCGTCGACCTTGAGCTCGGTGAGGTCGACGCCGGAGTCGAGCTTCATGGCGTCGACGACCTCGCGGGTCTGGAACGCCACGGCCTCGAGCGACGCGCGCGCGATGTGGTTGCGGTTGACGTACCGGGTGAGGCCGACGAGCGCGCCGCGGGCGTCGGGGCGCCAGTACGGGGCGAACAGGCCGGAGAACGCGGGCACGAAGTAGGCGCCGCCGTTGTCCTCGACCTTGCGGGCCAGCCACTCGACGTCGGGGGCGTCCTCGAACATCCCGAGGTTGTCCCGCAGCCACTGGATGAGGGAGCCGGTGACGGCGATGGAGCCCTCGAGGGCGTACACCTGGGGGGCGTCGCCGATCTTGTAGCAGACGGTGGTGAGCAGGCCGTTCTTGCTCGGCACCTTCTCCGTGCCCGTGTTGAGCAGCATGAAGTTGCCGGTGCCGTAGGTGTTCTTCGCCGTGCCGACCTCGAAGCAGGCCTGGCCGAACGTCGCGGCCTGCTGGTCGCCGAGGATGCCGGCGATCGGCACGCCGGGCACGAGGCCCCGGGGGCGGCCCTGCCCGTACACCTCGGAGGAGGAGCGGATCTCGGGCAGCATCGACAGCGGGATGCCCATGTCGGCGGCGATGTCCTCGCGCCAGCTCAGGGTGTCGAGGTCCATGAGCATGGTGCGCGACGCGTTGGTGACGTCGGTGACGTGCACGCCGCCGTCCGGCCCGCCGGTCATGTTCCACAGCACCCAGGTGTCCGTGTTGCCGAACAGGAGGTCGCCCTTCTCGGCGGCCTCGCGCGCGCCCTCGACGTTGTCGAGGATCCACTTGACCTTGGGGCCGGAGAAGTAGGTCGCCAGCGGCAGGCCGACGATCGACTTGTACTTGTCGGCGCCCTCGGAGCCGCCGAGCTCGTCGACGATCGCCTGCGTGCGGGTGTCCTGCCACACGATCGCGTTGTACACCGGCTTGCCGGTGTTCTTGTCCCACACGACGGCGGTCTCGCGCTGGTTGGTGATGCCGATGGCGGCGAGGTCGGTGTGCGCCAGGTTGCCGCGCGTGAGCGCCAGCCCGACGACCTCGCGCACGTTGCTCCAGATCTGCTCGGCGTTGTGCTCGACCCAGCCCGCCTTGGGGAAGATCTGGTCGTGCTCGAGCTGGCCGGTGGAGACGATCCGGCCGGAGTGGTCGAAGACGATGGCACGCGAGCTCGTCGTGCCCTGGTCGATGGCGAGGACGTAGTCAGCCATGGGGGTTGCCCTTCACGTCGGTGTGGGTGGTGCGGGTGCCGGCCGGGCG
>NZ_JBHVBO010000329.1:0-1665 GCF_042668085.1 Isoptericola sp. NPDC057391
ACCGCAGCCAGCTGCGGTCGGCTCTTGTCTATCTCGGCGAGACGCGTTCTCTATCTCGCGAGAGGGCGCGTCAGGCGTTGGGACGCTTGCCGTGGTTGGCGGCGTTGCCCTTGCGGCTACGGCGCTTGCGACCGCGCTTGCTCATGGTGGTCTCCTCACGAAAGATGGACGAGGGGTCGGTGCCCATGGTCCCACACCCGAGGCCCGGGGTTGGAATCCGGGGCATCCCCGATCCGCACGTCCCCGGGCTCTGCCAGGGTGTACCCGTCCCCAGCACAGCCCGAGCACCACAGGGAGCCTCATGAGCACGGAGTCGTGGGCGGTCGCCGCCCCGCAGACCATCGACGTCGAGCAGGTCACGGGGGTGACGCTCCGCCTGCAGGACGGGCGCGCCGACGTCGTCGCCGACCCGGCCGCGACGGGCGTGCGGGTCGAGCTGCTCGAGGTGGGCGCCAAGCCGGTCCAGGTGGTGCGGGACGGCGACCGGCTGCGCGTGGGCTACGAGAGCTCCGTGCTCGACTCCGTCATGGCGAAGCTGCGCAACCCGCGCCAGAGCGAGCACGCCGTCGTGCGGGTCGTCGTCCCGGCGGACGGGGCGGTCGACGTCGGCACCCTCGGCGCGGACGTCGAGGTCACCGGGGGCCGGCGGGTCGCGGTGAAGACCGTGACCGGCGGCGTGCGCACGACCGGGACCACCGGCCCGATGTCGCTCAAGACCGTCTCGGGGACGATGTCGGCCGAGGGGCACACGGGGGACGTGACGGCGAACAGCGCGGCGGGGTCGATCGCCCTGGCCGGCGCGCTCGCGCGGGTGTCCCTGAACACCGTGTCGGGGGCCGTGACCGTCACCGCCACCCAGGCGAGCCCGCTCGTCACGGCCAAGACGGTGTCGGGCGCGATCGACCTGCGCCTCCCGGCCGGCACCCCGGTGAACCTCAAGGTGCGCGGCGCGTCCGGCCAGGTCGTCCTCGACGGCTCGGTGCTGCCGAGCGCCGGGGCGACCCTCGTCGTCGACCACGGCGAGCAGCCCGCCGACGGCCGCAGCGCCGCCTACCTGTCCGCGACGGTGACGTCCGCGCACGTCACCGTCGACCGTCGCTGATATCCGGGGCCGGGCCCGCCGTAGTTCTCGACAGGCACGGCCGCCGGGGAGGAGGAGCACGATGACTGCACCGACATCGCCCGCACCCCACGTCGCCCTGCTGACCGACGCCTTCGGGCGGATCGCCGAGACGGCGCACCGCGTGCTCCGCGGGGCGACGGCCGAGCAGCTGGCGTACCGCCCCGACCCGGAGGCGAACACCGTCGCGTGGCTCGTCTGGCACCTGACCCGGGTGCAGGACGACCACGTCGCGGACGTCGCGGGCGCCGAGCAGCGGTGGACGGCGGGCGGCTGGGCCGCGAAGTTCGGGCTCCCGTTCGACGACGCCGACACGGGCTACGGCCACACGCCGGAGCAGGTCGCGGCCGTGCGCGCCGACGCCGCTCTGCTGCGGGGCTACCTCGACGACGTGCACGCCGCGACGACCGCGTACCTCCAGACGGTCACCGCCGCGGACCTGGAGCGCGTGGTGGACACGCACTGGGACCCGCCCGTCACGCTCGGGGTCCGGCTCGTCAGCGTCGTCGGCGACGACCTGCAGCACGTCGGCCAGGCCGCGTACG
>NZ_JBHVBO010000330.1:0-1590 GCF_042668085.1 Isoptericola sp. NPDC057391
GCGCCAGGGCGCCCTCCACTTCGGGAGGGATACGTCCGGGCGAAGCGATGCCGTCCCCTCAGCTTGTCCCGTCGACCTCCTGCGCGTGGTGGGTGCTGCTCGTTCGGTCACGGGACGACGACGAGGACCGAGGCGGCGAGGGCCAGGGCGAGGCCGAGGGCCTGACGGCGGGTGAGCCGTTCGTGCAGGAGCGTGAGGCCCACCAGGACCGGGACCACCGGGTAGAGCGCCGAGAGGGTGACCGCCACCGCGACGAGCTCGGTGCGGGCGGCGAGCAGATAGCAGACCAGGGCCGCAGCGGCCAGGACGCCACTGGAGGCTGCCGTGAGGCGCAGCGCGCGGGAGGGCGCGGGGCGCGGCTCGGCGGGCGGGCGGCGGACCGCCAGGAGCGCGAGCGCCGCGACGCAGGCGACCGCCGTCACCCGGCCCGCGGCCACCGGCCAGACGCCCGAACCCGGTCCCGCCTGGGCGAGCGCCAGGTACTGCACCCCGATGCCCACGCTGGCGGTCAGGCCGTCGCGGACGGCTCGGCCGTCTCCCGCCGCCGTCCCCGGACCGCCGCGTGCGACCAGCCAGAGCGCCGGGAGCGCCAGCAGCACACCCGCCCACGTCCACGCCGCGGGCCGCTCCCCCAGGACCAGAGCCGCTACGACGACGGGCAGGGCGAGGCCGCCGACCGCGCTCACGGGCACCACCAGGGACATCGCGCCCCGGCTCATCCCCCGGAACAGCGCGACCATCGCGACACCGGTGCCGACCCCGGACAGTCCGCCCCACAGCAGGTCGGCCGCCGTCGGGCCCTCCCCGCCGGCGAACGGGGCCGCGGCTGCCGTGACGACCAGGCCGCCCAGCTGGCCCCAGAGCGCGACCCGGACGAACGGCATCCGCCGCGAGACGACGCCGCCGACGACGTCCGACACGCCGTACAGGAGCGCCGACGCGAGCGCGAACAGGGCGCCCACGATCAGCGGGTCGCACGGGAGGGGCGGTGGCACACGGCCATCCCTCCTCCCTAGCGGCGTCCCCCGGTGGTCGCACCCGCGCCGGGGCCGAGGCCCGTCAGGAACTCCCGCGCCGTGGCGAGCAGAAGCTCCCGCTCGCCGTCGACGGTGAAGTCGCGGTCGGTGGCCACGCGCTCGAGGAAGCCCCCGGAGAGCAGGACGAGCCAGGAGGCGATGCGGGCCGGCGGGAGGTCGGCTCGGACGTCGCCCGCCGCCTGGCCGCGCTCGATCCACGGCACGAGCAGGTCGCGCTGGGCCCGGTCGTCCGCGGCCAGGGCGTCCGCGACGGCGGGCAGGTGCATGATGCCCGCGACGGCGCGGACGAAACCGGGGATGCGGGGGTCGGCGGCGTCGTCGGCCCACGAGCCCACGAGATCGAGCAGGACCGCGAGCGGGTCGGTGCGGCCCTCGTGGACCGCCGCCTTGGCGACCGTCTCGGCGGTGCCGAGCTCGAGGATCGCCAGGACCAGCTCCGTCTTGGTGGCGAAATAGTGGAAGAACGTCCCCGACCCGATCCCGGCCTCGCGGCAGATCGCGGCCGTCGTCGCGCCCTCGTAGCCGCGCTCGGCCAGCACGTTTAGTGCTGTGT
>NZ_JBHVBO010000331.1:0-1551 GCF_042668085.1 Isoptericola sp. NPDC057391
GGTCACGGGGTCGGCGCCGTCGTCGTCCCGGGGGCGTGCAGCGGGCTTCCGCCGTACCGTCGAGAGGGGCGCGACCAGCGCCGTCGTCGAGGAGGGGAGCAGCACCGTGACCGTCACCGGCATCATCACCGCGATCATCATCGGCGCCATCATCGGCGCCCTCGGCCGCCTGTTCGTCCGCGGGAAGCAGAACATCTCGATCATCGTGACGATCCTCATTGGGATCGTGGCGGCCCTGCTGGGCACGTGGATCGCGAGCCTCTTCGACGTGAGCGACACGGGCGGCATCGACTGGCTCGAGCTGATCTTCCAGATCGTGCTGGCCGCGATCGGTGTCTCGATCGTCGCCGGGATGGGCGGACGCCGCAAGAACGTGACCTGACTAGGGCCGGGCTGTCAGCCCGCCGTCGCGCCGCCCGCACGGTCGTCGTCCGCGTCGTCCGCGCGGGCGCTCGCATGCCCGAGGACGTCGCGCACGATGACGGTCACCGGCGCGGACAGCATCGCCCCCAGCAGGCCGGCGAGCACCGCGCCGATGATGGTCGAGCCGAGGTTGACGATCGGGTGCAGGCGCAGCTGGTCGGAGGACAGCTTGGTGAGCATCAGCGTCTGCACCACGTTCTGCACCACGAGGATGACGGCGAGCAGGATCAGCGCCGCCGTCGGGCCCTGCGAGCCCAGCGCGATGAGCACGGCGAAGGCGCCGGAGAAGATCGCCCCCAGGTACGGGATGTACGAGGTCACGAACGTGACGAGCGCGATCGAGAACGCCAGCGGCACGTCGAGCAGGATCGCGCCGAGCCCGATGAGCACCGCGGTGACGAGGCTCGACGTCGTGAGGGCGCCGAAGTAGCGGCGCAGCGTGGCGGTGGCCTCGTCGACGACGACGCGGCCCGGGGTGCCGCGGACGGACGCGTGGCGCGCGGCGAACTCCTCGATGCGCGGCCAGTCGGCCATCACGTAGAAGAGGAAGAAGACGGCGACGAACGTGCCGACGACGAACGCGGCGGCGCTGGAGAACACGCTCCCGAACAGGCTGGCGACGCCGCCGGCCAGGGAGCTCGTCGTCTCGCTCAGGTCGACGCCGGACAGGTCGAGCGTGGTGCCGGCGAGCTGCTGCTGGAGGGTGTCGAGGCCGCTGCCCAGCCGGTCGGTGATCTCCGCCGACTGGTCGACGACGCCGTCGGCCGTGACCCAGACGGCGACCCCGAGGACGGCGCCCAGCGCGACCAGGACCGCGAGGGAGCCGAGGCCGCGCCGCAGCCCGACCGCCTCGAGCCGGTCGACCAGGGGGTGCAGCAGCACGCCCAGGACGGCGGCGACCACGAGGGGGACGGCGAGGCCGCTGATCGCCGACACGGCGGCGTAGACCACCACCGCGGCCGCGGCGATGCCGACGACGGCCCAGCCGATCCGCCCGAGCCGCAGCACGCCGTCGCCGGGGTGCCGCGCCGTCTCCGTGGCGGGCTCAGGGTCCTGGTGGGGCACGGTCCTCCCTCGGGTCGGTCCCGAGCATCATCCCGCGCGGGCGCCGTCGTGCCACCGGGAACG
>NZ_JBHVBO010000332.1:0-1530 GCF_042668085.1 Isoptericola sp. NPDC057391
GTTCGTGCTCATCGCGGCAGTTCGAACTGCCGCCGCGAACCCGAACTGCCGCCGTCGCGACCGGTCTGACACAGGTCTTGACCCGGTCAGCATCAAAGGCCATAGTTCATGATCAATAGTCAGAGAGGGGACGAGATGTTCGGCATCGTCATCGGCGCGGTACCGCTGGAGCTTGCACTGTTCGTGGTGGCGCTCGCGCTCGGCGCGGGCGCGCTGCTCTGGTGGGACGGGCGCCGGACGGTCGCACCCACCACGGCCGCGCGCCGCGCCGTGCGGCACGCGACCACCACGATGGGCGTGGCCCTCGTGCCCGGTGTCGCCGGCGTCCTCCTCCCGGTCCTGAGCTTCCACCTAGGCATCGGTCCGCACGTGAAGACCGCCGAGCTCGTCGTGGTCCCGACCCTCGGGCTCTGGGTATTCCTCGCGGTGTACGCCGTGGGGGAGCTGACCTGGCCCCGGCCCCGCGACACCCACCGCCAGGCCCGGTTGACGACGCGGACCACGGCCGACGTCGCCGACCGAGGCGCCCGCCGCCGGGCCTGGATCACGGCGGCCGTTCTCGTCGTGACGACCGTCCTGCTCGCCCTGGTGGCCGACGGCCCGGACAGCATCGCGCGGGTCATGGACGGCGTCCTCGAACGTCAGACCCTCTTCCCCGGCTGGGCGTGGACCGGACCCGTCCTGCTGGCCACCCTCGTCGCGCTGGCCCTGACTGAGGCCGTGCTGTACCTGATCGCCGTACGTCCTGCCGTCGCCGACGTGGACGAGGCCTGGGACATGTGGCTCCGACGCCGCGGGGCCCGCCGGGTCCTACGGGTCGTCCAGCTCGTGGTGGGCCTCAGCCTGGCGGTCCTGGTCGGTGGCGCCGGGATCGCCCTGCGCATGCTCGGCCTGGGCCGCACGACCATGAGCACGGCCGCGCTGCCGGTGGTGCCGGAGTACGTCACTCTCGCGAACGTCGTCCTCTGGGTCGCGGTAGCGGTCGCTCTCACCGCCGTCGTCACAGCCTGCTGGCGGACGCGCGACCCACTGCCCGACACGGCCTCCGGACGGCCCGCCGTCGGGGCGCGCTCATGACGCTCACCGTGCGGATCGACACGACGTCGCCGGTGCCGCACTACGAGCAGCTGCGGTCGCAGCTCGCCGCGTTGATCACCGCCGGCACGCTTGCCGACGGACAACGCCTGCCCACCGTCCGCGTGCTCGCCCACGACCTCGGCATCGCCCCGGGCACGGTGTCGCGTACCTACCGCGACCTGGAGACCGCCGGTCTGGTCACCACGCGCCGCCGGGTGGGCACGCTGGTCACCGCGCCGGTGGCGACCCTCGACCGGTCGGCCGTCACCGAGGCCGCGCGACGCTTCGTCCGGATCGCGCGCGACCACGGGCTCACCGACACGGAGGTGCGCGACGCCGTCGCCGCGGAGCTGGTGCTCTCCCGCGGCGCCGGCTGACGACGGCAGTTCGGGCTCACGGCGGTAGTTCGCGCTCACGGCGGCACTTCGAACTGACGCCGTGAGCGCAGGGTGG
>NZ_JBHVBO010000333.1:0-1528 GCF_042668085.1 Isoptericola sp. NPDC057391
CTCCACTTCGGGACTTCTACTACCGTGCGCGCGATCCCCCGCCCGGCCTTCTTTCGTCTTCCGGCGGCGGGGGCCGGCAGTCGTGGAAGGCTGCAACGGTGAGCGGTCATCGACTGGTGGTGGACGACGGTGGGGCCGGGCTGGTCCTGACCGTGCTGCCCGGCGTGGGTTACACGGCGGAGGGGCCGGTGCTCGCGCGGCCTGCCGCTGCGTTGCGCTCGGCCGGCTGGACGGTGCGGGCCGTGGTGTGGGACGGGCGCCCCGACTTCGACGTCGCGCGGCGCGTGTACGCCGACGTGCTGCGGGACGGGGTGGCTGCGGCGCCGGCGGCGGCGCAGCTGGTGCTGGCGAAGTCGCTCGGCACGCTGGCGCTGCCCGTCGCCGTCGAGCTGGGGCTGCCCGGAGCGTGGCTGACGCCGCTGCTCACCACCGACCGGGCGCCGGAGGTGCGCGCGGCCGCTGCCGGCCTGGGAGTCTCCGGGGTGCCGGCGCTGCTGGCGGGCGGCACCGCCGACTCGCTGTGGGACTCCGCGCTGGCCGCGGCGTCCGGGGCGCGTGTGCTCGAGGTGGACGGCGGCGACCACTCGCTCGAGGTCGACGGCGACCCGGAGCGCACCGCGGCGGCGCTCGACGCCGTCACCGCCGCCGTCGTCGACCTGGCCGCGGCCGCCGCTCGGAACTGATCGGCGCGGCAGTTCGCGCTCGCGACGGCATTTCGAACTGCCGCGCCGAACGCAGACTGCCGCGCCGACGTCGTGACCAAGTCGTGACTCAACCTGCGGACGCTCCCGCTCGTGTACAACACATGACCGTGACGATGACGGCCCGGGCCGAGGCCGACCCACCCGACGACGCGGGGTTCCGTCTGCTGCGCACCGGGGTGACGGCCGAGGAGGAGTTCACCTCTTTCATGCGCGATGCCGCACCCGCGCTGGCACGGGCCGCGTGGCTGCTGTGCGGCGCGCATGCAGGACGCCGAGGCGAACGGCTACGCGAGCCTGATGGCGCCCGACCTCGACGAGGTCGGGGCGGAGTGGGGTACCGAGCCCGTCCCAGCGAAGGCGTCGCGGGACTGCTACCGCGCGGCCCAGGAGGCCGGGCTCACCTACGATCCCGCGGACTTCGGCGACGGCCCGACCGGCATCACGTCCTGCTCGATCACGGCGCGCCGGCGCCCAGCAGCCACGAGGCGGGGATGATCCCGGACGGAGTCGTCGGGGCGACTCAGGAGGAGCAGTTCCGCATCGCGACGATCGACCTCGGCTGCAAGGACGAGCTCGGGACGGCCCAGCGGCTCGCAGACGTCGGAGCCGAGGAGGAAGCCGCGTACATCGCGCGCGGCAGGGACTATCTCCAGGACCGGCATGCGGTCGAGCAGCAGACGCTCGCCGCAGCGGAGGAGTACCTCGACGGCGTGGGGGTGTCGATGCCCTGGGAGAGGCGCTGACCCCAGTGAGTCGTCGCGGCGGTGTGAGCTGGAGCCGGGCCGGGTGGAGCGAGGCCGTTGGAGGGGGGGGCCGGGCCCGGA
>NZ_JBHVBO010000334.1:0-1524 GCF_042668085.1 Isoptericola sp. NPDC057391
GCGCGGGCGCGCGGCCCGGCGTGCGCGGGTGCGGGGGCGACGACGGTGCGGGCAGCGCTGGTGGTGCCGGCGCCCTCCGGGCCGACGTCCGGCAGCCCGAGGATCGCGCGGAGCGTGCGCGGCGTCGGGGACGCCACCGCACGCACGCCGTCGCGCACGAGCCGCGGGAGCATGCCGTCGACGACGGCGTCCAGGTCCGGGCCGAGTGACGAGGGCCGCAGGAGGAACCCGTCGGACGCGCCGGCGTCGCGCCAGTCGACGACGGTCTCGGCGAGGTCGTCGGGGGTCCCGGCCACCACGAGCAGCCCGCCGGAGACCTCCGGACCCTCCAGGGCCTCGACCAGCTCGAGCCGCGCCCGCGCGCTGGCCCGGTCCTCGGCCAGCACGACGTAGGCCTCGGTGAGCACGCGCAGCGTGCCGGGGTCGCGGCCGGCCGCCTCGGCCGCGTCGCGCAGCCGGGAACGCAGCCGGACGGCGCGCGCCGGCGCGGTGGCGGCCACGCGCACGACGTCCGCCGTCCGGGCGGCGAGCTGGAGCGCGGCCTCGCTGCGGACGGAGACGACCACGGGCGGGCGGCCCTGCCGTGTCCCGGCGTCCCGGTGCTCGTCGCCGGGCCGGCCCGCGGCGGGGAGGTGCCGGCGCACGGCGAACCGGATGCCGTCGTGGTCCACGCGGAAGCGTCCCTCGTCGTCGACGGCGACGGCGCCGGCCGTGCCGCCGGTCGCTCCTGTCGCGAGCCCGTCCCAGTGCCGCACGACCTGCGCGGCGACGCCGCGGGCCTGCACGGCCCAGGCGTCGTCCTGCACGACGGCGCCGGCCGGCAGGCCGACCTGCCACCCGGCCCGGCCCGAGCTCGCCTGGTCGATCCGGGCGACGGCCTGGGCGACGTGCGCCGGGTCCACGTGCGCGGTGTCCACGGCGGCGACCAGCCCCGCTCGCGTCGTGCGCGGCGCCACCCGCGCGGCGGCGACGGCGGCGTCGAGGCGCCCGGTCACCTGTCGACGGCCGGGATGCAGCAGGAACCCGTCGTCGAGGGTCACGAGGTCGAGGCCGCCCTCGTCGGCGGTGCGCACGAGCCGGACGAAGCGCTCGGCGTCGAACGACCGCGGCTGGACGATGCCGCGCGCCCGGTGCGCGCCGGGGCGGGCGCCGGCCGCCGTGAGGTCGACCCCGACGACGAGGGGGGACGCGGCGGCGCCGGGCGGGGTGGGCGTGGTGGGGGTGGGCGGGGAGTACGGCACGTCGGCTCCGATCGGGGCGCGGGCGGGCGCGCTCGGGCGCGGGTCGTGAACCCGTGGGTGCGCACCGCCGCCGGGAGGCAGGGGAAGGGGAGCCCGCCGGGACCGGCGGGCGGGGCCGTCTGCGGCCGGGCCCGGCAGGTGCCGGGCCAGCAGGGGGTCCCCCCCGGGGCGGGGGGCGGTCCAGCCCCCATCACCCGCCTCCAAACCCACCCCGGGGGGACGTAGGCGGGGGGGGGGGCCACCGGGCGGACCGCACCGCCCCCCTCCCGGGCGACAGGGAACA
>NZ_JBHVBO010000335.1:0-1443 GCF_042668085.1 Isoptericola sp. NPDC057391
GTTGCGGTGTCGTCCCGACCTCTCTATCTCGCGGGTCCGGGTTCTCTATCTCGCGGACTACGTCGACAGGTGGAAGTGGTCGTCCTCGGGGGCGGCGTCCGGGCCGGCGTCCATGTCGACGATGTCGACGTCGCCCTCGCGGTCCGGCTCGCCCGGCGGCAGGCCGAGGATCGCCTTCTCGTCCCGGCGGTGGCGCAGCACGTGCTCCACGTAGGACGCCGTGGCCTCGGGCATCGGGACGTCCCGCCCCGCCTGCTCGGAGATGAACCAGCGGTGGTCGAGGATCTCGTGGAAGAGCTGCGCCGGCTCGAGCTTGCGGCGCAGCTCGCGGGGGACGGCGCGGATGGTCGGCTGGAAGACGTTCTGCGACCAGTCGTGCGCGACCATCTGCGGGTCGTCCTCCTGGCGGTCGGTGGCCGCCACGTAGGAGTCGAGGTCGTTGAGGAGCCGGCGGGCCTGGTTGTCCTGCACGTCCAGGCCGGTGAGGCGGAACAGCCGGCGCGAGTGGTGCCCGGCGTCGACCACCTGGGGCTGGATGCGCACGGTGGTGCCGTCGATGTCCGTGGTGATCGACAGCTCGCCGACGTCGAAGCCCAGGTCGTTGAGCCGGTCGATGCGCGCCGCGACGCGCCAGCGCTCGTCGGACCCGAACGACTCGACGCCCGTGAGCGCCTCCCACAGCTCCGCGTACCGGGAGACGAGGGCGTCGCCGATCGCGATGGCGTCGACCTCCTCGTCGAGCAGCTCGCCCGCCTCGAGGTCGAACAGCTCGCCGATGATGTTGGTCCGGGCGAGGTCGACGTCGTAGGAGCGCTGACCGGGGGTGAGCTCGCGGTGCAGGTCGCCGGTCTCGGCGTCGACGAGGTAGGCGGCGAACTGGTGCGCGTCGCGCCGGAACAGCGTGTTCGACAGCGACACGTCACCCCAGTAGAAGCCGACCAGGTGCACGCGCACCAGCAGGACCGCCAGCGCGTCGATGAGGCGCGCGGCGGTGTCCGGGCGCAGCGCCTGGCTGAACACGGCCCGGTAGGGGAGCGAGAACGCGAGGTGCTCGGTGACGAGCGCGGCCTCGAGCGGACCGCCGTCGTCGTCCCGGCGGCCCGTCACGACGCCCACGGGGCGCACGGCGGGGATCTCCAGCTTGCGCAGCTGGCGCAGCAGGTCGTACTCGCGGAACGCGACCGACTCGCTGATCTCCTTGATCGCCAGCACGCGCCCGCCGAGGCGGACGAACCGCACGACGTGCCGCGAGATGCCGCGGGGGAGCGCGGCCAGCACGTCCGCGGGCCAGTCGGCCAGGGGGGCGCGCCACGGCAGGTCGAGCAGCGCGGAGTCCGGCGTCGCCGAAGTGATCTGCAGCTGTTCCACGTCGCTCCATACGTTGTGGGTGGGCTCGTGGCCCCCTTTCGCAGGAAATAGGGGCCACGAGCCCACCCACAACGC
>NZ_JBHVBO010000336.1:0-1426 GCF_042668085.1 Isoptericola sp. NPDC057391
GCCGGTCCGCGGTCCCCCCCCCGGCCCGCGGCCACCCCCGCCCGCGGGGCGCGCCGGCCCCGCGCGACGACGCCCGGGCGGCGCTGGACGCCGCCGCGGAGGCGCAGGCCTCGTGGGGCGCGACCCCCGCGCGCGAGCGGGCCGAGATCCTGCGCCGGGCCTTCGACCTGGTGCAGGAGCGGCGCGAGGACCTGGCGCTGCTCATGACGCTCGAGATGGGCAAGCCGCTGGCGGAGGCGCGCGGCGAGGTGACGTACGGCGGCGAGTTCCTGCGCTGGTTCGCCGAGCAGGCCACCCACGACGACAGCCGGTACGCCCGCACCCCGGAGGGATCGCTGCGGATGCTGGTGCAGCGCCGCCCCGTGGGCCCGTGCCTGCTCATCACGCCGTGGAACTTCCCGCTCGCGATGGCGACCCGCAAGGTGGCGCCCGCCGTCGCCGCCGGCTGCACCATGGTGCTCAAGCCGGCCCGGCTCACGCCGCTGACGTCGCTGCTGTTCGCCCAGCTCATGGTCGAGGCGGGCCTGCCGGACGGCGTGCTCAACGTGGTGCCGTCCGCGTCCGCGTCGGCGGTCAGCGAGCCGCTGATGGCGGACCCGCGGCTGCGCAAGGTGTCGTTCACCGGCTCCACGCCGGTCGGGCAGAACCTGCTGCGCGCCGCCGCGGACACCGTGCTGCGGACGTCGATGGAGCTCGGCGGCAACGCCCCGCTGATCGTCTTCGACGACGCCGACCTGGACGCCGCCGTCGACGGCGCGATGGCCGCCAAGCTGCGCAACGGCGGCGAGGCGTGCACCGCCGCCAACCGCCTCTACGTGCACGAGTCCGTGGCCGACGAGTTCGTCTCCCGCCTCGCCGAGCGCTTCCGCGCCGTCGTCGTCGGGAACGGCCTGGACGACGGCACCACGCTGGGCCCGCTCGTCGAGGCCAAGGCCGTGGACTCCGTCGCGTCGCTGGTGGACGACGCCGTCGCGCGCGGCGCGCAGGTCGTCGTCGGCGGGGAGCGCCCCGACGGCCCCGGCCACTTCTACCCCGCGACCCTGCTGCGCGACGTCCCCGGCGACGCCCGCTGCATGACCGAGGAGATCTTCGGGCCCGTGGCCCCCGTCGCCACGTTCCGCACCGAGGACGAGGCCGCGGAGCTCGCGAACTCCACCGAGTACGGGCTGGCGTCGTACGTGTTCACCGGCGACGTGCGCCGCGGGCTCGCGTTCGCCGAGCGCCTCGAGTTCGGCCTGCTGGGCCTCAACGCCGGCGTCATCTCCAACGCGGCGGCGCCGTTCGGCGGGATGAAGCAGTCCGGCACCGGCCGCGAGGGCGGCTTCGAGGGCATCGCGGAGTACCAGGAGACGCAGTACGTCGGCATGCCGCTCTGACGCCGAGATAGAGAACCCGGACCCGCGAGATAGAGAGGTCGGGAGGGGAC
>NZ_JBHVBO010000337.1:0-1359 GCF_042668085.1 Isoptericola sp. NPDC057391
CCTCCTGCGAGGTGGCGGGGCGTCGTCGTGCCTCCGGGTCGGTCAGGCGCTCGTCACCGTGAGGGCGACGTTGTGCCCGCCGAAGCCGAACGAGTTGTTGAGCGCGACGATGTCGCCGTCGGGCAGCTTCTCCGGGGTGGCACGCACCAGCGGCACCTGGAGCTCGGGGTCCGGGTTCGCCACGTTGATCGTGGGCGGGGCGAGGCGCTCGTGCACCGCCTTGACGGTGAAGAGCGTCTCCAGGGCGCCGGCTCCGCCCAGCAGGTGGCCGGTCATGGACTTGGTCGCCGACAGGCGCACGTGGTCGGCCTCGCCGCCCATGAGGGTGCGGATCGACGCGGTCTCAGTGAGGTCGCCGACCTTGGTGGAGGTGGCGTGCGCGTTGACGTGCACGACGTCGCGGGAGGTGACGCCCGCGTCCTCGAGCGACCGGCGCATCGCAGAGACCTGGCCGGTGCCCTCGGGGTCCGGGGAGGTGATGTGGTAGGCGTCGGCGGACAGCCCGACGCCGGCGATCCCCGCGTAGACGCGGGCGCCGCGGGCGGCCGCGTGCTCGGCGCTCTCCAGCACGACGATGGCGGCGCCCTCGCCGATGACGAAGCCGTCGCGGTCGACGTCGTACGGGCGCGAGGCGCCCTGCGGGTCGTCGTTGCGCAGCGACAGCGTGCGGGACGCGGCGAAGGCCGCGATCGGCATCGGGTGGATCGTCGCCTCGGTGCCGCCGCACACGACCACGTCGGCCCGGCCGGCGCGGATCATGTCGACGCCGTAGCCGATCGCCTCGGCGCCCGACGCGCAGGCGGACACGAGGGCGTGGGCGCCGGCCTTGGCGCCGAGCTCGAGCGACACGTAGGCCGCGGGGGAGTTCGGCATGAGCATCGGGACGGTCATCGGGAGCATCCGGCGGGCGCCGCGCTCCTTGAGGGTGTCCCAGCCGTCCAGCGTGGTCCAGATGCCGCCGATGCCGGAGGAGACCACGGCGCCGAGCCGCTCGCCGTCGACCTCGGGGGCGCCGGCGTCCTGCCAGGCCTCGCGGGCGGCGACCATCGCGTACTGCGTGGACGGGTCCATGCGCTTGGTCTCGGGCCGCGAGAGGACCTGGTCGGGAGTGACCTTGAGGGTGGCGGCGAAGGTGACGGGGATCCCGTACCTCTCCGCCCAGTCGTTGTCGAGGGTGCGCGCGCCCGACTCTCCCGCGAGGGCGGCAGCCCAGGTGCTGGGGGCGTCGCCACCGAGCGGGGTGGTGGCTCCGAGGCCGGTGACGACGACGTCGCGCGAGGCGGGTGCGGCAGTCATGGGTGGGTCACTCCTGAGGTGAGAGCGGGTACGGGTGGTTCAGGTTGCCGGGCGGGCCGGGGT
>NZ_JBHVBO010000338.1:0-1333 GCF_042668085.1 Isoptericola sp. NPDC057391
GGGCTCGTCGAGGGACTCGACGACGGCCCGACCGGCGGCCTGCGGTCGGGGTCAGCCGGCCGCGATCGCCTCGATCGACGGCAGCACCGCGTCGCGGATGTCGGCCGACAGCGGGGCGGAGCCCGCGGCGTCGGCGGCCGCCTGCTGGCCCTCCTCGCTCACGACGTAGGACATGTAGCCCTTGACCAGGTCCGCCTGCGCCTGGTCGGCGTAGGTGCCGCAGGCCAGGAGGTAGGAGACCAGCACGACCGGGTAGGTGCCCGGGACGTCACGCTTCAGCTCGATCGCGTACACGCCCTCCGAGCTGCCCTCGGCCCGCGGGGACTGCGCGACGACCTCGGCGGCCGCCTCGGCGCTGTAGGGCACGAACTCGTCGCCCACGCCGACCGCCACGGTGCCCAGGTCGGAGATCTGGGAGGCGTCGGCGTAGGTGATGGTGCCCTCGCCGGACTGCGCGGCCGCGACGACACCGGAGGTGCCCTGCGCCGACTCCTGGCCGTCGATGGGCCACACGCCCTCGGGCTCGTGGGCCCAGGCGTCCGGGGCGACCTCGGACAGGTAGGCCTGGAAGTTCTCGGTGGTGCCCGAGTCGTCGGAGCGGTGCACCACGGTGATGGCGGTGTCCGGGAGCTCGACGTCCGGGTTGTCGGCGGCGATCGCGTCGTCGTTCCAGGTCTTGATCTCGCCCGAGAAGATGTTCGCGATGACCTCCGGCTTGAGGTTCAGCGAGTCGACGCCATCGAGGTTGAAGGCGACGGCGATCGGGCTCACGTAGCCGGGGAACTCGATGACGCCGCCCTCGCCGCACTGGGCCTCGGCCGCCGCCATCTCCTCCTCGTCCAGGGCGGCGTCGGAGCCGGCGAAGGCGTACGAGCCGTCGGTGAAGCCGGTGCGGCCGCCGCCGGAACCGACGGGGTCGTAGTTGACGGTGGCGTCGGGGTTGGCCGTCTGGAAGCCGGCGCGCCACGCCTCCTGGGCGGACTCCTGCGAGGAGGCGCCGCCGCCGCTGAGCTCGCCCGAGAGGGACGAGCCGCCCTCCTCGGCGCCACCGGTGGACGCCGCGCCCGGCGCGGCCGGGTCCGAACCGCACGCGGCGAGGGTCAGGGCCAGCGCGCCGACCGCCACGGCGGATCCAGCACGGGAGAATCGGCTGAGCTTCACGTCTCGTTCCATCCTGTTCACACGGAGGGACACCGGCGAAGTACCGGCGTTCGTCGGGAACGCTAGGCACGCAAGGTGGCTCGGGACCCAGGAGCAGGTGAACGCGGGGTGAACAGTGGCGGTCAGTGCCGAGATAGAGAGGGCTCCCCGCCGAGATAGAGAGGGGACGGAC
>NZ_JBHVBO010000339.1:0-1310 GCF_042668085.1 Isoptericola sp. NPDC057391
CTCCTCAAACAGCCCGTTTGAGGAGCAAGTCAGCACGCTCGATTCCCGCGGGGTGGGTCAGGAGATCAGGCGGATGTTGAGCGGGTAGCGGTACGCCTCGTGCCGGTTCACGGCGACGGAGGCGAGGATCGCGAACACGATCGACGAGACCCACACCGCGAACAGGATCGCCCATCCGATCAGCAGGAACACGGTGATCCAGCCGACGACGTAGCCGATGAGCAGCGTGATCTGGAAGTTCAGCGACTCCTTGGCCTGGTCGCCCACGTACGCGCTGCGGTCGCGCAGGAACAGCCAGATCAGCAGCGGGGTGAGGAACCCCAGGAGGCCGAGGCTGAGCAGGGACAGCACCGGCGGCCCCAGGTGGGCGATCAGCGCCCACGTGCGCTCGTCCGACGGCGAGAGCGGCTGCGGCCCGTACCCGTACGGGGGCTGGCCGCCGTAGGGCGGCTGGCCCGGGGGAGGGCCGCCGTAGGGCGGCTGGCCGGGGGGCGGGCCCGCCGGTGGCTGCTGCGGCGGCGGTCCGTACGGCGGGGTGCTCATAGGCCCATCCTCGCGCATCTGCGGTGGTCACGTGCGGTGGCGGAGGCGTTCGGGTGCGGCCAGAGTGGGCGAAGGCGCCGACCCCGCCGGGTGCGTCGCCCGGACTACTCAGGAGGAACCATGAGCGAGAACACGCCGCAGCAGCCCGGCGACCCGCACGAGCCGCCGCAGCAGCCGGGGTACCAGCCCCCGCCGGGCCGGTCGGCCTCGCAGCCGCCGTACGGGCAGCAGCCGCCCGCCGGCCCGCCGCCGCACGGCGGCCAGCCGCCCTACGGCGACCAGCCCTACGCCGAGCAGCAGCAGCCGTACGAGGGGCGGATGCCGGACCCCGGCCTGTACCCGGGCTCCGAGTACCCGCCGGACCGGTCGGCAGGGCCGGTCACGCCCGGCGGCGAGGGCAGCGGGTTCCTGGGGGCGCTGTTCGACTACTCGTTCAGCCGGTACATCACGCCCAGCGTGGTGAAGGTCGTGTACATCATCGTGACGGTGCTGGTCGCGCTCGCGTGGCTGGGCGGGATCGTCGCGGCGTTCCAGGCGTCCGTGTGGGCGGGGATCCTCTACCTCGTGTTCGGGTGGATCATCGCGCTCGTGTACCTGGCGCTCGCCCGCATCACGCTGGAGTTCTTCGTCGCCGTCATCTCGGTGTCCCAGAAGGTCAACGCCTACGCGGAGCGCGACGGCATCAGGACGCGCTGACCGCCGCGCCGGGCGGCCTCACGCCGTCACGCCGTCACGAAGTCGATCAGCTCCTCGACCCGGCCCAGCAG
>NZ_JBHVBO010000340.1:0-1206 GCF_042668085.1 Isoptericola sp. NPDC057391
CCCTTCGAGCAAGCGATCCGTCGCGGGAAGCGGCGGTTTCCCCCGACGGATCGCTTGCTCGAAGGTCAGCGGTCGCGCTCGGCCCGCTCCCTGGCGACCTTGACCGCCTCCGCCTCGGCCTTGCGCGCGTCGCGCAGCGCCTTCTCCCGCTCGCGCACCCGCTTCTGGTCCTCGCGCAGCCGCCTCTCGGCCTCCTTGCGCTTGGCCGCGGCCTTCTTCACCTTGGCGTCGGAGGCGTAGGCGTTCGCGACGACGACGCCGGCCTCGACCTCCGCGATGCCCTCGTGGTCGGCCGCGGCGAACACGTCCTGCGGCGGCGCGCCGGCCGCCGTCTTCTCCGCGAGGTAGGCGGCGACGCCGTCGAGCAGGCGCTCCAGGCCCCACGCGACGTCGTCGATCTCGTCGAACCCCTCCCCCTGGGGCACGTAGGTGCCCCGCTCGACGAGCGGCCGCAGGTACGGGAACCGCACTTCGTCGACGAGGACGCGCAGGGCGTCGCCGAACGACGACCCCAGGACGCCGTCGTCGTCCCCGGCCTCCGCGACGGCGTGGTTCAGGTCGCGCTCGAGCCCCGCGCTGTTGCGCGCGTACCCGCTGACCAGCAGCACGGTGGCGATCTTCTCGTCGTCGGACAGCGGCACCGACCGCAGCGCGCGCAGCCCGACGTCCAGGAACCGCAGGTTGGCCGGCGTCATCGGCGCGCCCGTGATGGGGATGTCCAGCGCCCACGGGTGGCGCCGGTACACCGCCATGACGAACAGCACCCACTCCCGCAGCTCGGCGCGCCAGTCGGCCGGGTCGTGGGCGGCCGGGAACTCCTCGTCGAGCGCGAGCTCCAGCATGAGCAGCAGCAGGTCGTCCTTGCTGGTGACGTACCGGTACAGCGACATCGTGGTGAAGCCGAGGCTCTTGGCCACGCGCGCCATCGAGACGCCGGCGAGGCCCTCGGCGTCCGCGATCTCGACGGCGGCCTCGACGATCCGCTCGATGCTCAGCTCGCGGCGGGGCACGCGCTCCGGCCGCTCGGCCACGCCCCACGCGAGCGCAAGGCGCGGCGGCAGCTCCGGCACGTCGGGCCCGGGCAGGTCGGTCTCCGGCAGGTCCGTCTCCGGCGTGTCCGTCATGGAGTCATCATCCCCGACCCGGTCGATCGGTCCAGCATCGTTGTGGGTGGGCTCGTGGCCCCGTTCCGGGTCGGAACGGGGC
>NZ_JBHVBO010000341.1:0-1119 GCF_042668085.1 Isoptericola sp. NPDC057391
ATCTCGCGGGTCCGGGTTCTCTATCTCGGCGCATGCTGGCAGGTCGGGCACCAGTAGATCGCCCGCTCGCCGGCGTCGGGCCGCCGCCCGGGGCCGGCGGTGCTGCCCAGGGCGACGGGCGTGCCGCAGCGGCGGCACGGTTTGCGGTGGCGCCCGTGCACGGCGAGCTCCACGGCTCCCAGCCCGGAGCGTCGCCCCACCTCGACGCTGCGCCCCATGAGACGGCGCGCCGCCACCAGCAGGGCGCGGCGTTCCTCGTCGTCCAGGGCTCCCACCGGGGTCCACGGCCACCGGCGCGTGGCGAACAGCGACTCCGCCGTCCAGATGGTGCCGAGCCCTGCCACGCCGCGCTGATCGAGCAGGGCGACGCAGAGCGGCCGGTCGGGGTCGGTGGCGAGACGGCGCGCGCCCTCGTCGAGCCGCTCCGGGAAGTCGTCGCCGAGGACGTCCGGGCCGAGGTGGGCCAGCAGGCGGGGCTCGTCGCGGGTGCGGAGCACGTCGAGCATGCCGAGGTGCCACCCGAGGCAGGTCCAGGTCTCCGTCGCCAGGACGGCGCGGACGGCGGGGGAGCGGCCGGCCGCCTGGCGGGTGCCCGTGCGGTGCACCCGCCAGTAGCCGTCCATCCGCAGGTGGGTGTGCAGGGTGCGGCCGTCGTCGAACCGGGTGAGCAGGTGCTTGCCGTAGGCCACGGTCTCGTGCGCCGTGGCACCGACGAGGTCCACACCCGCCGCCGACGGCCAGCGCAGCTCCGCGCGGACCAGGGGCGCGCCGCGCAGGGCGACGCCCAGTCGTGCGGCGGTGAGCCGCAGCACGTCTCCCTCGGGCACGGGCGCCTCCCGGTGCGGGTCAGGCCGGGCGCAGGCCGCGCGGCGTCACGCCGAAGCCGGCGTCGAGCAGCGCGGCCGCGGCCGGGGTCCGGTCGCGGGCGGCGGTGAGGGCGGGGACGCCGTCGACGCGCTGCACGGTGACGCGCCCGAGCCGGTCGGCGCGCGTCTCCGCGACGAGCCGCCCGGCCGCGGCGGCGAGGCGGGGGCCGTCGCCCGCGTCGCCGCGGCCGAACGACAGCACCGTGCGCCCGCCGCGCTCGACGAACAGGACCAGCTCGCCGTCGACCAGCAC
>NZ_JBHVBO010000342.1:0-1035 GCF_042668085.1 Isoptericola sp. NPDC057391
GTTTCGACACGAAACAGGGCCACGATCACACCCACAACGCGCGACGCGCGGCCCTGATCTCCTGGCGCACACGACTCACGAAGGTGGTCGGATCGAGCAGGTCCTGCGCCACGATCACGATGACGGTCCAGCCCAGCGCCTCCAGCGCGCGACGACGTCGGATGTCGTCCTGCCACTGCGCGCGGTCCGTGCGGTGGTGGTCCCCGTCGTACTCGATCGCGATCCGGTACTTCGGGTACGCGAGGTCCACGCGCTTCACGTAGCCGCCTCGAGGGTCGAGGACGACGTCGTTGACCCTGGGGCAGGGGAGGTTCGCCGCGACGAGCGCCAACCGCGCACGCGTCTCCGTCGAGGAGTCCGTTCCCGGACGCATCCGTTCGATCTGTTCGCGCACCTGTGCGATGCCCTTGACCTTGAAGGTGCGTTCGGCGATGGCGGTCAGCTCGGCCGGGGTGACGAGCGGGAGCTTGCGCCGCATCATCGCGTCACCCAGCACGACGACGTCATCCGGGAGCCGCAGCGAGGTGGCGACATGGACGAACGTCTGCGCGGGGCTCGTGACAGGCAGCCCCTCGACGACGGCGGTGTCGAGGAACAGCTGCCGCGATCGGTGCGACACCACCCCGGGTCGATCGACACGATCCTCCTGGCGCCGGGAGATCACGTGCAGGTCGGTGTCGTCGGCCGCGGTCCACGGCAGCTCGACGCCGAGAAGGCGGAGCGCCGTCGTGTGACTGAAGACGACCCCGTCGTTCAGCACCGTCGACAGGGCATGACAGCGTGTCCTGAGCTCGTCCGGGGAGCCGGCGGGAACGCGTACCCCGACGAACGGGGCCTCCCACCGGCGTGTCGCGCGAAGCATCTTGCGGGTCAGACCCCGCTCCATGGCGGACCGGACGTGAAACGGGCCCTGAAGATCGTCGGAGCTCTGGCGCATGCCCGAAGGCTTCCGGACCGGCGCATCTTCCGGCGCTCGGTTTCCACAGGCACAGCGTTGTGGGTGGGCTCGTGGCCCCCTTTCGCAGGAAATAGGGG
>NZ_JBHVBO010000343.1:0-1008 GCF_042668085.1 Isoptericola sp. NPDC057391
CCTGCGGCCCGTGTGGCATTGAACACGTTCAAGGCGGCTGCAAGAATAGGCGGATGCCGAGGAACAGCGGGGGGCCGCGGATCGTCGACACGATCCTGCGCAATCTCCTCGCGTACGGGGTCGCCGTCGCCGTCGTGCTGCAGCCACAGGGACGGCTCGGTGAGCTCCAGCTCGATGACCATCGGCGTGCCGTCGTCCCCGGTCACGAGGTCGACGCGCGCGTACAGCAGCGGCCGGTCGAGGTCCAGCTGCTCCGCGGCGACGGCGAGCGCCCGCCGGGCCACGTCCACCTGCTCCGGCGTCGCCTGCGCGGGCATCATCTGCTCGCGCAGGTACGGCTCGTCCGAGTCGCTGCTCGGGCCCGTGAGCAGGGCGTTCTTGCGCACCGCGTGGAGCAGCTCGCCGTCGACGAAGACGAGGCCCGTCTCGCCCGCCGTGTCGACCGACGTCACGTAGGGCTGGATCATCACGGCGCGCCCCGCGTCGAGCAGCCCGACCGCGTGGCTGATCGCCAGGGCGCGGGACTGCGCGCTGACCGGCTGGTAGCGGCCCGCGTCCTTGGCGCCCGCGCCCACCACCGGCTTGACGACGAAGTCGCCGAAGGCCGGCATCCTCGTGTGCACGGCGCGCTTCGACAGGTGCCGCGCCGGGTCCAGCCAGATCGTGGGGATGACCGGGATCCCGGCCTCCTCGAGGACGCGCAGATACCCCTTGTCCGTGTTCCAGGCGATGACGTCCGCGGGGTTGACGAGCCGCGGCACCTGCCGCGCCCAGGCGACGAACTCGTCGCGTCGGGGCGAGTAGTCCCACGTCGAGCGGACGACGACGAGGTCGAAGTCCGACCAGTCGATGTCCGGGTCGTCCCACACCAGGGGCTCGGCACGGAACCCGCGGTCCGCGAGCTCCTCGATCAGGGGACGGTCGTCGGCGTCGAGGCCGGGGAGAGCCTGACAGGTGGCGAGTCCGATGCGCTTCGTCGTGGTCACGCGCCGAGCCTAGTGCGCGGCG